>JAHEKD010000018.1 GCA_024638545.1 Gammaproteobacteria bacterium | reverse complement strand
AAATATATCGTTCTCTTTTAGTCAGTCCCAAACAGGCCAGACGGCTGAGAGCAATCTCTGCAGGGTCAGCTTCAAAGTAATGCGGGCTAGCGAAGTATTTTTTGTTTTAATGACTGCCAGAAGCCGCCATCGTCTTGGTCGATGTCGCTAATTACCGCATTTAGATTACCTTCCTCGGGCAATGTGACATCTCTTGCCGGTTTTTCCGTGGTTTCTGCACTCCCGGTAATATCAGCAAGGCGATCCTGCTCATCAAACAGTAAGGTAATAATCCGGTGTTCAGTTTTATTTTCGCCGCCTTCGCGATAGGCATAGAAATAGTCCCATCTGTTGGCATGGAAGGGATCCTCTATTAGAGGTGTGCCGATGTAATACTGAACTTCAGTCTTACTCATGCCCTGCTCGAGATTATCCAGCATTTCGTCATTTAATACATTCCCCTGCTGTACATCCTGTTCATAGATGAGGTTGCAGCCTGAGAATGCCGTAAATAAACAGCTCAGAAAAAATACCTTAATTGCGGAAACATTAATTGATCTCATGTTCTGGTAATGTATCAATAATTCAACTGCGTTGCCAGACCCAGATGGCCACCAGCGTGAAAACGGGCTATTTCTCCTGCAGTTGAATTCACCTGCTAAACGCACCGGCACCGGTGAAACGCCTATTTGTTTAGTTTCAGCAGAACCGCAATTTCATCACAAAAATTAAATTTATAACATTTTATACAAATACCCCAGACTTTTTCGGGAAAGGTCTCCTTGGGCACAGTAATAAACCCAAATCGATGAAAAAATTCAGGAACATAGGTCAGCGCCATGAGTTGGAGCAAACCAATTCTTTTGGCCTCCCTGATAATTTCCGCTAACAGCAGGCGGCCAGCCCCTTTGCCGATGTGTTCTTCATGGACAACAAGACTGCGAACTTCTCCCAGAATCTCGGTAAATATTTCAAGGCTGCCACAGGCAATGACTTTATTTTCGTATTCAACGATAAAAAAATCCCGGATACTTCGAAAAATCTCATTCATTGGTCTTGGTAACAGGTTACCTTTTTCTGCATGGCTTTCGATTAATGCATAAATCGCGCCAGCATCAAAAACGGTTGCGCTACGGACAATATAATCATTATTCATCTGGCAAAATCCTAAAGCTGTATCCGAATAAGTCTGACCGAGTGGAAGCAGTTACTTGAACTGGGACGGGCTGTGCATCACGCTGAATCAAAACCAGTCAGCCCGACGTCTCAGGCATTGCCGGCATTTCCGAAACAGCGCTTGCAGTGCGGCGCCTTGATTGCCTGTGCATGCATTCGAGGTAGAGACCGCCTGTTACTGATCCGGTTTTGTCACTCATGGTTTGCTGGCGGAGTCGCTAAGCATCGTTCTTGCATTCGCCATGCTTTCATCGGTGATTTTTTTACCGGATAAAAACCGTGCCAGCTCAGTCACCCGGTCTTCCGTATCGAGATACTCGAGTTCAACATGTGCATCGGTATCCGAGCGCTTAGTCACTCTCAACTGATGTTCGGCCTTACAGGCTACCTGGGGCAGATGTGTGATGCAAATTGTCTGGTTTTTTTTTGCGAGCTGTTTTAGTTTGTCTCCAACAATATCAGCAGTCCTGCCACTTATGCCGGTATCCACCTCGTCGAATATAAGCACGGCGTTCCCGGCCTGCAGTGTGGATTCAAGTACGATGGCCATACTTATGCGTGATAATTCACCGCCCGATGCAATTTTTTCAATTGGAGCCAGCGGTTGGCCTTTACTGGTTGATACCAGGAATCTGACACTATCCTGGCCGCCCGGGTTGACGGCAGTTACGTCGGTTTTACATTCAATTTCGCACGCGGAGTCCTTTAGATTTAAGTGCCGGAGCTGATTGGTAATTGCTTTGGATAACGTCTTTGCAGATTGATGACGTAATTTGCTTATCTTGCTGGCGATTACATGATATGCATCCGACAGTTCTGATCGTTTATCGTACAGGGTTTGAAGCTGGATCTGCGAATTTTTGATAAATTGCAGCCTCTGCTTCAACGATTCGAGCTTTTCCTGAAGCTGCGTTGGTTCACAACGATGTTTCCTGGCCAGATTATGGTAGCTTGATATTCGTTTCTCTAATTCCTGTAATTGATCTGGATCGAGTTCGAGCTGTTGCGTAATAGTGACCAGCTCACGGGTCGCCTCATCGCAGGCAATACTTGCAGTATCAAGCGTTTTCAGCACGTTTTTCAATCTTGGTTCATATTTGCTTGCTGCCGTAACCAATTTTGTGACATGACTTAACAAATCATTGACACTGTTGTGTGAACTGGACTGCAGCACTTCAACCGATGCATTGACGTT
Source organism: Gammaproteobacteria bacterium (assembly GCA_024638545.1). Classification (GTDB taxonomy): domain Bacteria; phylum Pseudomonadota; class Gammaproteobacteria; order Arenicellales; family JAHEKD01; genus JAHEKD01. Next base: position 10,944 of record JAHEKD010000018.1, on the reverse strand, counting down.
GTTGATGATTTCGCTGTTGTGTGACAGCCTTGTCTGGGTTACATCAAGTTCCAGATAGTCTGCTGAACTGAAATTACCTGACTCAAGTTCTTCAACGAGAAATGTCAGGAGATCATTATTTTCTTCACTTTGGTGTTGCGCTGTCTTCAGCTCGCTGATTTGCTGATCGATATGCTTTAATTGACTGTAGATTTTTTTTAAGGATTTCAGCTCATCAGCGATGTCCGCATGCTGATCAAGTATAGCGAGGCGAGCTCCCGGATTGATTAAATTCATATGCTCCTGCTGTCCGCAGATATTGACTAAAATTTGACCTAGCTCATTTAGCAGCGTGGCGCTCACCGGACGGTCATTAATGAACGATTTGCTCGGTTTGTTGCTGTACAGGCGACGTTTTAACAGACACTGTGGCTCCTCAAGCTCTAATTCCTGATTCTGCAGCCAGGATTGCGCAGATTTATTTTTGCTGATGTCAAACTCGATGATAACCTCGGCTTCGTCGCAGTGATGCTTTATCAGGTTCTGATCGGCCCTGGCGCCGAGTCCCAGGGCCAAGGCATCGATAATAATGGATTTGCCGGCGCCAGTTTCCCCGGTCACTGACGTCATGCCCTCATGGAAATCAATGTTAAGTTTTGTAATGATGGCGATATTGCTGATATAAAGTGAACGTAACATACTGATTTATTTACTGCCCAGGTGATTACTCCAACCCAGTTTTGAGCGAAGCGCTTCGTAAAAGCTGTAATCTGTTAAATGTACCAGTTTGACATTTGTTTCACTGCGTGTGATGTTAAGCCATTCGTCATTGTTGATCGTGTATTCCGTATAGCCGTCAACAGAAACGATGACGTCTGCAATCTCGGGATTGATAAGCCTGACTTCGATATTGCTGTCGCCGCTGACTACCAGCGGTCGATGGCTCAATGTATGCGGGCAGATAGGCACCAGCGTGATTACCTCGAGTGCAGGATCGATAATCGGACCGTCAGCAGCAAGCGCATAGGCGGTAGAGCCGGTAGGCGTTGATATGATTAGGCCGTCCCCACGTGTATGGGTGACAAGTTTTCCGTTAATTTTGATCTCAAACTCTATCAGGCGGCCGATTCTGCCCCGGCCGATAACAATATCGTTGAAGGCACATGCATGGTCAGTAATTGACTTGTCCTGACTGATTTTGCAGGAAAGCATGGTGCGGTGCTGAATAAAGAAATCGCCGTCTAATATGCGGTCAATGTCGTGGAGCATTGTCGAAGCTGAAATTTCAGTTAGAAATCCAAGTCTTCCCCGATTTACGCCTACAACCGGTGTGCCAAGCGGTGCAAGCAGTCTTGAGACCCTTAACATCGTGCCATCACCACCTATGACGATGGCCAGGTCTATAGCATTATTCAGGCTTAACTTTGCAGAGTCAAGATCAGGTTCAGAGAACTCGACAGTCTTTATGCCTTTTTGTTTTAAAAAGAGATTAAGTTCCCGGAAGTATGCTGTTGCAAGGTCATCCGCTGATTTTGTGAATATGCCTATTGTGTTAAACATAATTATCGGTTAAAGAGATTAACAACCGATCATAAACGATTGTTAAAATACTGTCAGCAACGCTTTGCAAATAGTCTCCGGCGCACTATCATTAGGTACTATGAGTTTAACACCTCGAGCTGAGATCCTACTCAAAACATTGATTGATAAATATATCAGTGAAGGAACACCTGTGGGTTCAAAATACCTGGCAAAAGAGTCCGGTCTTGAGGTCAGTCCGGCGACGATTAGAAATGTAATGATGGATCTGGAGAATATGGGCTTCATCCAGGCTCCACACACCTCGGCAGGGCGTGTACCGACAAACAAAGGCTACCGCATATTTGTCGATACACTGGTAAAAACCAAGCCGGTAAGCAAACAGTTAATGAAGCAGTTTGAAAAAAAATTTCGCGGTGACAATGACCCGCAGCACGTCATTATGAAAGCCTCGGAACTTCTTTCTCAAATAACAAAATTTGCAGGCGTAGTGATGGTGCCTGGCCATTCTCAGTCTCACTTCAGGCAAATAGAATTTCTGCCGCTATCAAAAGCACGTATACTCGCAATTTTGGTGACGGAAGACGGTAGGGTACAGAACCGCGTTATCTCTGTTGATCGGGAATTCAAACCCAGCGAGCTGGTCGAGTCTGCTAACTACTTCAATCAAAAATACTCCGGTTCATCCGTAGAGAAATTGCGCAAGAAACTACTTTCAGAAATGAAAGGACACAGTGACGAGATGAATCGAATCATGACAACTGCAATGACAATGGCCAATCAGTTTTTTCAGGCGGATGAAGAAGACAGCCATGAAGACGTTGTCTTGTCCGGTGAGTCTAACCTGTTTGATGTGCCCGAATTCGCTGAAATTGAAAAAATGCGTGAGCTGTTCGAAACCTTTAAAACCAAGCATGACCTGCTGGAATTACTGGATAAAAGCCTGAAAAGCGATGGCGTCCAGATATTTATCGGGGAGGAATCAGGATATGTACCCTTGAACAGTTGCAGCGTCATAACCGCGCCCTATGAACTGGATGAACAATGTGTCGGAGTGCTGGGCGTCATAGGACCGACACGAATGAATTATGCTGATGTTATTAATGTGGTGGATATGACATCGAGACTCGTGAGTAATGCACTGACCGGGCATTTATCCACACCTGATAAGTAGCGCACTATTTTTTCTCAAGATTCCTTGAAATTATTGTCATTGGCCGTATTTAATACGTTTACAGAAAAAGTTGGATGAACACATATGAATGAACAAAAAACTGGTCAGTCAGAAGAGGATGCCGATTCTGAAACTTCGGCCAAAGCGTCAATCAACGTAAGGCAGGCAACTGAGCTTGAGAAACCTGTTGCCGACATTTTGAATGTTAAACAAAAATCAGACCAGGACGCTGTCGCGGATGAACAAAATCCAGGGGAAAAATTAACAGATGAACTGGAAAATTCTATTGAAGGTATGCAACATAAAATTGCTGTACTAAGTGAGGCGCTTGAGGCAGAGAAAGATAAATCGCTCAGAGCGCAGGCTGAAGTTGAGAATATTCGTCGGCGTGCGGCCAAAGAACAGGCTAATATAAGAAAGTTTGCAATCGAGGGCTTTGCTTCTGAGTTATTGTCAGTAAAGGACAGTCTGGATCTCGCTGAACAGGTCGAACTTTCAGCAGATAACGAAGCAGTGATCAGCAAGATGCAGGAAGGGCTGTCACTGACACTAAAGCAGCTTGAGCAAATATTCGAAAAATTTTCCGTTAGGATCATCGCTCCAGAAAAAGGCGACAGGCTCAATCCGGATTTGCATCAGGCCATGACCATAGCGCCCAGTGATGAAGTTGATCCCAACTGTGTGCTGGATGTTATACAGAAAGGTTACCAGCTGCACGATAGATTGTTACGGCCGGCAATGGTGGTTATTGCCAGAAAAACTGAGGAGAAAAGTAACGAATCTGGTGGATAAAGGCTTGAATTTACAACGCTCAGCCTTATTTAAACAACAAGTGAACAAATATTAGACAATCTTGAGGATTTAAGAAAATGGGAAAAATAATCGGAATCGACCTGGGTACAACCAACTCCTGCGTTGCAGTGATGGAAGGGGGTAAGCCCAAAGTTATTGAGAATAGTGAAGGCGACCGCACCACGCCGTCAGTCGTGGCATATGTCGAAGGTGATGAAATACTGGTTGGTCAATCAGCCAAGCGCCAGGCAGTTACCAATCCAAATAATACGATATTTGCAGTCAAGCGTCTGATAGGAAGGCGTTTCGATGAAGACGTGGTCCAGCGGGATATCGATTATATGCCGTATAAGATCGTAAAGGCAAAAAATGGCGATGCCTGGGTTGAGGTTAAAGGATCGAAAATGGCGCCACCCGAGATATCCGCAAGTATATTGCAGAAAATGAAAAAAACAGCCGAAGACTATCTCGGCGAAGAGGTGACGGAGGCGGTGATCACGGTACCGGCATACTTTAATGACTCCCAGCGTCAGGCAACAAAAGACGCAGGAAAAATTGCCGGCCTTGAAGTCAAGCGTATTATCAACGAGCCGACCGCCGCGGCCCTGGCTTACGGCATGGACAAAAAATCAGGTGACCGTAAGATTGCCGTATATGATCTGGGCGGTGGTACATTTGATATATCAATTATTGAAATTTCAGACATTGACGGCGAGCATCAGTTCGAAGTATTGTCCACAAATGGCGATACCTTCTTAGGTGGTGAGGATTTTGATCGCGCAATCATAGAATACCTTGCAGATGAGTTCAAAAAAGATCAGTCAATGGATCTGCGCGGTGATCCGCTTGCTGTCCAGCGACTGAAGGACGCGGCTGAAAAAGCCAAAATAGAGCTGTCATCAAGCTCGCAGACCGAGATAAACCTGCCTTACGTGACTGCTGATGCATCCGGGCCCAAGCATCTGGCGATGAAGCTGACCCGCGCAAAGCTGGAATCGCTGGTGGAGGATCTAATAAAGCGTTCGATCAATCCATGCAAGACTGCGCTGCAGGATGCGGGTCTCAAGGCATCGGAAATTAATGACGTCATCCTCGTGGGCGGACAAACGCGTATGCCCAAGGTCCAGGAAATTGTTAAGGATTTCTTCGGTCAGGAAGCCAGGCGCGACGTTAATCCTGACGAGGCCGTTGCCGTAGGTGCAGCCATTCAGGGCGGCGTCCTGGGCGGAGACGTCAAAGACGTATTGCTGCTCGACGTAACACCCTTGTCGCTTGGTATTGAGACACTTGGCGGTGTAATGACAAAGTTGATCGACAAAAATACGACCATACCGACCAAGGCCTCGCAAGTCTTCTCCACGGCAGAGGATAACCAGACCGCAGTGACGGTTCATGTCCTGCAAGGTGAACGGGAACTTTCCAAGGGCAATAAATCACTTGGCCGATTTGACCTGACGGACATTCCGCCTGCGCCGCGTGGCGTACCTCAGGTTGAGGTCACATTTGATATTGATGCGAATGGCATCATGCACGTATCTGCAAAAGACAAGGCAACCGGCAAGGAAAACAAGATTGTTATCAAATCCAGTTCAGGGCTTTCAGATGATGAGATCGAACGCATGGTGCGTGAAGCTGAAGAGAATGCCGATGAAGATCGAAAAATCCGTGAACGAGTCGAGGCAAGGAACCAGGCTGAGTCAATGATTCACAGTGTACAGAAATCGGTCTCCGAGATGGGAGACAAGCTGGATCCATCCGAGAAAGGCAGTATAGATGCCGCTGTTAAGGACCTTGAGAGTGTGCTTGAAGGTGACGACACCGATATAATCAAGGAAAAAACAACTGCGCTCGCTGAAGCAAGTCATAAACTCGCTGAGCAAATGTACAAGCAGGCGAGTGAGGATTCGCAGCCTGCACCGGAGCATGCTGGTGCGGATGACTCGCAAGATGCGGATGATAATGTTGTCGACGCAGAATTCGAAGAGGTCAAGGATGACGATAAAAAAGTTTAATATATTTATTCAATGAGTTGTTGAAGCGCGGCAGACTACCGCGCTTTACCTTGTAATGGTAGAGAAACATGGCTAAACGTGATTATTATGAAGTTCTCGGTATATCAAAAGATACAGCACAGGCAGATCTGAAGAAAGCCTATCGACGTAAAGCTATGAAGTTCCACCCGGATAGAAATCCGGGTGATAAACAGGCAGAGGTAAAATTTAAAGAAGCCAAGGAAGCATACGAAGTACTGGCTGATCCTAATAAGCGTGCCGCCTATGATCAATTTGGCCATGCCGGCGTCGAGTCCGGCATCGGTGGTGGCGGTGGATTCTCTGGTGATGCCAGCGGTTTTGGTGATATTTTTGGTGATATTTTTAGCGATATATTTGGCGCCGGCGGTCCGGGCGGCCCTCAAAAGGGACAGCGTCGTCGCCAGGCACGTGGTGCCGACATTGGCTATAAGCTTGAATTAAGCCTGGAAGATGCGGTAAAAGGCAAGCAGGTTGAAATTCAGGTGCCGACAACGAAAACCTGCGATATCTGTAACGGTAGCGGTGCCAAAAAAGGAACAAAACCTGTTTCCTGCCAGGCGTGTGACGGGCGCGGACAGGTAAGAATGCAGCAAGGCTTTTTCTCCATACAGCAAACCTGCCCCAACTGCCATGGCAGTGGTGAAGTCATTTCAGATCCGTGCAATGCCTGCCGTGGCGAAGGACGCGTTAAACACACCAAAACACTTTCAGTAAAAGTACCGGCAGGCGTGGATACCGGTGATCAAATCAGATTGTCGGGTGAAGGCGATGTCGGTCAGCAAGGTGCAGAGTCAGGTGATCTGTATGTGCAGGTCGAGGTGTTGCCACATCCCATTTTCAAGCGTGTGGGTGATGACTTAAATTGTGATATGCCAATCAGCTTTGCACAGGCTGTTTTAGGGGGTGATATTGAAATACCCAGCCTTGACGGCCGTCTGAGTTTAAAAATACCGCCCGAAACACAGTCTGGAAAGCTCTTTCGAATGCGCGGCAAGGGTGTGCGCAACGTGCGCACGCACCATACGGGTGATTTGTATTGCAAAATCATGATCGAAACGCCTGTCAACCTAACGTCTGAACAAAAAGATATCATTAAAAAATTTGACGAATCAATTCATGCGGGTGGAACAAAACATAACCCTAAGGAAGGCGGCTGGAAGGACAAGCTTAAATCATTTCTTGATGATTTGGTCACTTGATGAGCTAAATTCATATTGAATATACTGGTGACGTGGAATTTCTGGTACTAGACAGCCCGCATTTCTCACCGGACTTCGCAGCGAGACGGTTAAAGGATGCGTCCTGTTTGGGTTTTATGACCAAAGGCCGGCATTATGTTATCAGCATATGTGCCGGCACAAGGGCCCGCAGGCATGGTTAACACGATGTCGAGGACCCTGACCGAGTAAAATGCCCACAGGGCGTGGCAAGGGACCGTCGCAGTAGCAGGCTGGTGAGAAATGCGGGCTTGGCGTTGAGTCGATTGATGACTACATTACATTTTACAGGCAAGGTGGATTAAGTTTGACTGTTAATAGGGACCCGACATATTTCTCTGGCTAAATCAGATTGCATGCTGGCTGCCATATATCGAAACGGCAGAGAAGATTCAGACCATGCCTGGGACGTCGCTCAAACCAGAGATTTAAGACCGCTGAGCGACATGCGCGATACAGTTCGCGGCGGCTGATCAATCCGGTAAATTAAGGATTCTGTTTTGTTTAAATTTCAACAGGGGAATCTTTCTTCCAACCCAGGAAAAAAGCCCGTTTTGTTCAATATAGTTTGCGTATGCAACATAATCATTATCCCACGACAAGTGGCGCTCTTCGGTTCGCGCGCGTAAAAAGTACACGAAATTGACCATCAGCAGGAGCAGGGAATGTTTGATTGCCTCTGAGGGACTAACTGTTGAGAGAAAAGGCATTGATATAAACCACCAGGATAAATTTTTGCTGATATAAGCCGGGTGCTTGCAATATTTATAGGGCCCGTTAGTAAGAATACCCCGGTGTGTGAGATTGGAAAACCGTATACCAAAAGGTAACGAGGACCAGACATAGATTGTAGTCAGGGCAAGTATTAAACATCCCCAGAATTGATATATGAAAGGATAATGAATCAACCAGTTGCTCCAGGAATGTTCAGTGGCATAATCAAGGTAGGTGCTGTTGAAGAAGTCCGAAAAGGGCGGATAACACTGTAGTACAACAAACCAGCCAAGAAAACTGGGCTCAGTGGTGCGGACATGGGAATCAAATATACGCAATGTAAGTATATATCCAACGGTACCAATCAGCAGATCGATATAAATCAAAAATTTAAACGCAAAGTCAAAGAAATGTAGAAAACTGATTTTCACACTTGCGAGGGAAGTTGCCTGGAAATACAGTACAAGATCGAAAAAATATGTAAACATTAAGGGCAGAAAAAATAATTTCACAAGCCAGGCTAATGCATGTTGAAGTAGCAGCCTGTGATTAACAGCTTCGAAATTTAAAAGGCACAGTTGACCCACTTCCCAGTAAGCATCGTTGGGTTCTAGCATGTACCTGTCTACAATAATAAAGTAGGGGACTGAGAGTCCGGCAATGACGGGCAGTACAGTTTTTAACAGACTAAAGTAGTGATGATAAATTGTTTCAGCATAGTGAGGAAAAATCCAGTAAATAAATCCGACAAAAAATAAAGTAGCATAAAGCCCCAAAAGTTTGGTGGTGATTCGCTTTAGATCTAAAAAATTAGCCGATTTAGAGAAATTTAACCCTGTGCTGGTTTTCGAAAATGTTTTTAATATCTTCCATTCAAGAATTATTATGGGTACTGCGTAGGCTAGAAGGCAAAAGATTGCCAGGGTGGTCGGAAAAAGTGAAATTTTGAAGATATTGACAAGTAGTATTACCGATAACGAGACGCTCAACCCAATCGAATTTATCCACATTGATGTCGCAGAATCTGGAAGTAATGTACTTTGATTCATAATAATTAATTATTGTTAGATTTATTTTATAGTTGACGTATAAATCAGAATTATGCTGTTTCCTTTTTAACAAATCCTATACTAAGGTTAGAATCAGCTTACCTTACAGCTATCTCATGTAAATCTGCCGGATCATGCAAGTGTAATGCTGTGTTGCAAATAAATACTCTTTATGACCACGAAATATGTTTCGATCGATATGTCAATGATTATAATTGAATACGCAAGCTTTCGAAGCAATCGCGTACTTTTTTGGCATGTGAAATCGTAAATCCTGCTCATGAGCGTTGTCAGTATTACCTCTGTTCAGGCCTATATGAACCTGTCCCTGCCCGGTCTGGCTATAGCAGGGAACAGGGTAATGGGAATTCTATACCAGGTTATATATAACCAATATGCAGAATTTCCAACCTGCCTGCAGCTTAGATAATTCTGATCAGCGGTGCTGCACACGGAAGTGGTTGTTTACTTATTTTTCATACACTTATCATCATTGAGTCTGTTCGAGTATGGCTAATCAGGTTAAAATTCGGCCAACATTAAACTGGAGATAGAATATGCAGGTTGAGGAAACCGATCTGGACGGTGTAATGCTTATCAAGCCTACTGTTTTTGGCGACGACAGGGGTTTTTTCATGGAAACCTATCATGCGGATAAATTTATCGATCACGGGCTGCCGTCGACGTTTGTACAGGATAATCATTCGCGTTCATCAAAAGGCATCCTGAGGGGCTTGCATTTTCAATACCCGAGTTGGCAGGGAAAACTGGTCAGGGTCGTACGGGGTGAAATATTTGATGTCGCTGTTGATCTCCGCCGTGAATCGGCTAATTTTGGGTGCTGGTACGGCAGTTATCTATCTGATGAAAATAAATACCAGCTCTATGTGCCTGAAGGATTCGCACATGGCTTTTGTGTAACCAGTGAAATTGCAGATGTCGTCTATAAATGCACCAGCGTATACAAACCCAGTGAGGATTTCTCATTAATGTGGAATGATAAGGATATTGGCATAGAATGGCCGATTATGAATCCTGTGCTTTCAGAGAAAGATAAAGATGCAGTGGCGCTGGCGGACCTGGATTTTTTACAGACACGATGAAATACTTAATTTTTGGTGCCTATGGGCAGGTAGGTTATGAATTATCAAAACTGTGTCATTGCCATGACGACTGTATAACACTGGCGCGTGACCAGGTGGACTTCTCAAAGCCGGGTGAAATAGAAACTCGAATAGACCACTATCGCCCGGATATTGTCATCAATGCGGTTGCATACACTGCAGTCGATAAAGCAGAAACAGAACCCTCTCTGGCAATGATGATAAACGCGGTAGCTGTAAAGGAACTGGCCAGGGCATGCCACAGGCGCGGCATCTGGTGTGTGCACTATTCTACAGATTATGTGTTTAACGGAACTTCTAATCTTCCCTACAAGGAGACTGATCAGGTTAATCCGCTGGGGGTTTACGGTCAAACCAAACTGGCTGGTGAACGCTTCATTCAAGAAGAGACGGACAAATATATCATTTTCAGAACCAGCTGGGTATATTCCTGGCGAGGTGCTAATTTTGTCAAAACAATGCTGCGCCTGGCAGGTGAAAGAGATCAGATAAGTTCGGTTGTCCAAGTTATGCCTTTGATATTGCACGTACAACACTGGATGTGATCCCCATGCTGGAAGATAAGCGCACAGCCGGAATCTATCACCTGACCGGGCGTGACGCCACGACATGGTATGGCTTTGCAAAGGCAATATTTGAGCGCTCCGGCAATAGTGTCAGGGTCAAGCCAATCTCTACGAGTGAGTTCCCTACGTTGGCAAAACGTCCCGCCTATTCAATACTCGACAATTCAAAACTCAGCGAAACATTTGACCTCAGGCTTCCTGGTTATACTGAATCACTCAAATCCTGTCTCGCCCGGATTGCGCTTGACGACGAGTGAATTTATTCTTGGACCAGATGGTCCGTTTGTATCAGCACTCGAGAATTTTACTGTGCGTGATCAGCAGCAGCAAATGGGCCATGAAATTGAATCCCTGATCAGTAAAAACCAGGGCATCCTGGTCGCAGAGTCGCCAACCGGGACCGGGAAAACGCTTGCCTACCTTGTGCCGGTGGTCTGCTGTGATAAAACGGCAATTATTTCAACGGCCACCCGGCATTTGCAGGACCAGGTTTTCTACAAGGATCTGCCGCTGGTGCTGGATACCCTGAATGTCAAAAAGCGCAGCTGCCTGCTGAAAGGCCGCAGTAATTACCTGTGTTTACATCGGCTGCACACCCGTGCCTCAGTTGAGGTTGCCAGCCGCTCGGAGCATGAGGAAGCGTATCATGAAATTCGTCACTGGAGCAGGCATACGCCTACCGGCGATATCAATGATCTGCAAAGTCTTGAAGAGACCTCGGCTTTACGTCCTTTAATCACCTCAACGACCGATAATT
>JAHEKD010000446.1 GCA_024638545.1 Gammaproteobacteria bacterium | reverse complement strand
GAAGGCCGTTTCCTGGGACTGCCGGCACTGGCAGTTTCACTGGCAGGCGATACAGTCAGTCAGTATCAAACGGCTGCAAAAGTGGTGACCGAACTGTTAGAGAAAATGGCGCTCAAGCCACTCCCATCCAATAGCATATTAAATGTCAATGTACCGGATTTACCCTTTGATGAACTCAAGGGCTGGCAGATTACCCGGCTTGGGCAACGCCATAAATCTGAACCGGTAATACGCTCCTTAACACCTTCCGGTGAAGAGATCTACTGGGTGGGTCCAGCGGGCAAAGGCAGCGATACCGGTGAGGGCACTGACTTCTATGCCGTCGAGAACGGCTACGTCTCTATTACTCCAATTAAAATCGATTTAACCTCTTACCCCGGCATAGATATCCTTAAGGACTGGCTGGGTGAGATGAATGACTGATGCAAACGGATAATAAATTTACCGGTAGCGGCATGACTTCGGACAGGGCACGCAACAGGCTTGTCGAGCAACTTCGCGAACTCGGGATATCTAACGAGGAGGTGCTGTGGGTGATTTCGAAAATTCCGAGACATATATTCCTGCCCAGGGCACTCCAGTCACGGGCATATGAAAATATTGCTCTGCCCATCGGTCATGGCCAGACAATTTCCCAACCCTACATCGTAGCGCTCATGACAGCGCTGCTGTTGGCAGATACCCAGCGTCCGCTGGAAAAAGTGCTTGAAATCGGTACAGGTTGCGGTTACCAAACCGCTGTGCTGGCAAACTTGTGTCGTCATGTGTATTCAATTGAGCGAATTGCAGAATTAATGTGGGATGCACGCAATCGCCTGTATGACCTGAAAATAAAAAACACGTCATTTGAAATCGCGGATGGCTATAATGGCTGGCCGGAAAATGCACCCTATGACGGCATTTTGGCCGCGGCTGCATCATCTGAAGTACCGCAAAAGCTGCTGCAGCAATTGTCACCCGGCGGGCGCCTGGTCATGCCGGTAGGCGATGATGAGAGTCAAGTCCTCAAAGTGATGACGCGAAACAAAAATAATTTTATTGAGCAGAATATTACTGCTGTTCGCTTTGTCGCATTCAGACGTGGAATTAAAAAACAGTGAAAATATTTTCAAAATTGTATACCAAGGTTCTTGGCTGGGCTGCTCATCCACTGGCTGAACGGTATCTGGCAGGCCTGAGTCTTGCTGAGTCAAGTTTCTTCCCGATTCCACCTGATATTATGTTACTACCGATGACGGTCGCCAAACCGCAAAATGGCTGGCGCCTCGCGTTTATTACCACCATAACCTCTGTAATTGGCGGTATTCTAGGGTATTTTATTGGTAAATATCTTTTCATATTCATAGGCGAAGGGATAATTAATTTCTATCATGCCCAGCAAAAATTTGAGCAGGTCAAAAATTTATTCGACCTTTACGGGGTCTGGATTATCTTTATTGCCGGTTTTACACCCATACCCTACAAGCTGTTTACCATCACCGCGGGTGTGCTGAGCATGACTTTTTTACCTTTTGTGCTGGCATCGTTCATCGGCCGAGGCTGTCGCTTTTATCTGGTGGCCGGCCTGGGAATATGGTTCGGACCAAGATATGGGGAGAAATTACATCAAGTTATTGATATAATCGGATGGATAACATTAGTAATTATCACTATCTTATTGATTTTATATGTTGCCTTTCGCTAAGTTTTATACGGGGAAAACGCTGTTATGCTCGCTTCTGCTGCTTGCAGCCTGCGGACAACCGCCCGTCGTCCCACTCGAAGATCAGTCGATAATTCGAACCAAAAAGACGGTGCATGTCGCCGGCAGTGGCGACACGCTGTTCAGCATTGCTTTTCTATCCGGGCTGGACTACAAGCTGGTTGCAGCCTGGAACAATATATCGGAACCCTATGTCGTCCGGCGCGGCCAGAAAATCAAACTCGTCAAACCAGAACATTACGCCGAAACCACCGGCCAGACAAATATTCAGACATCAACTGACGTCACCGCACCGCTCACCACCCAAACCGCCATATCAACCGCTGAACCCCTGAAAAACAGTCCTAAAAAAGTCAGCCCGCCGGTTGCGGCCGTGAGCAGTAACAGCCAAAAATCGGGGGCAGCGAAATTCGATAACAGCTGGAAGTGGCCAATTTCTGCCAGCAACATTGTCAACTACAGGCGTTCCAGCCAAAACCTCGGACTTGATATTATCAGTCATTTTGGTGTGGACGTAAAAGCAAGCGCAGCCGGCAAGGTGGTCTATGCAGGAAACGGGCTTAAGGGATACGGTAATTTGATCATTATAAAACACAATGATGCCTATCTCAGTGCTTATGCACATAATCGATCCATACATGTCAAGGAAGGTGACCAGATTGCCCAGGGTCAAAAAATAGCTGAAGTTGGCAGCTCCGATGCGAATCAGGCAAAATTACATTTTGAAATCAGAAAAAGCGGTACACCGGTCAGCCCACTTGGACTCTTACCAAAGAAAATAGGATAAAATCGCGCTTTCTAATAACAAGCTTATATTTAACAACAAGGAACAGGAAGTGAAGCCAGTCAGAGTAGGGATCGTCGGATTAGGCACGGTAGGCAGTGGCACTGTCAAGGTCCTGATGCGCAATGCAGATGAGATTTCCCGGCGTGCGGGCCGCAGGATCATACCCACAATAGCCGCGGTAAGAGACCTCGCAAAACCTCGTGATATCGGTGGTGCGCAGCTGGCCGTTACTGATGATCCGATGAAAATTGCCAACGATCCCGAGGTCGACGTCATCGTGGAATTAATGGGGGGCATCGAACTGGCCAGGCATGTTGTCATGCAGGCTATAGCCAATGGCAAACACGTCGTCTCGGCCAACAAGGCATTGATTGCAGTGCATGGCAATGAAATTTTCAGTGCCGCTCATCAAAGAAATGTAATCGTCGCCTTTGAAGCTGCTGTCGCGGGCGGCATTCCGGTGATCAAGGCAATTCGGGAAGGACTGGCTGCAAACAGAATCCAGTGGCTGGCTGGCATCATTAATGGCACTGGAAACTTCATCCTGACTGCAATGCAAAGTCAACAGTGCAGCTTTAAGGAGGTTTTAAAACAGGCACAGGAGCTGGGATATGCTGAGGCGGACCCGACTTTTGATGTTGAGGGCATTGATGCGGCACATAAACTCACTATTTTGGCCTCGATTGCCTACGGTATTCCACTACAGTTTGACAAGGTCTACACGGAAGGCATTACCGGGCTGGACTATAACGATATTGTGAATGCTGATGAGCTGGGCTATCGAATCAAACACCTGGGGCTGGCAAAACGCA
>JAHEKD010000445.1 GCA_024638545.1 Gammaproteobacteria bacterium | reverse complement strand
ATTTGCTTCATTTTCGCGCCCCAGTTTAAGCAGGCATTCGTAATAGCCGAGCAGGCTCCAGATATTGTCGGGATGCTGGCAGGCACGCGCAAGTGTGGTGTCAAATCCCAGATCAGCACGATAGACAGCGGCCGCCTCTTCAACATGGTTCTGCTCAAGAAGCAGGGCAGCCAGTGCATGTCGAGTCGGCTGCATCCAGCCCCAGGGCTCATCATAAGGAAGGTTGTCATCCAGCTCTACTGACTTGCGCAGGTGTGAAAAAGCCGCGTCGTAGTTCGCTCTCCTGTATTCAATCTCCCCATACATCATTTCACGGGCTATATTTAATATATCGAGGCAGGTGTTATTAAAAATCATGCGGCTCCCGGGAACCTGTTTTACGGCCTGTTCAAACCGCTTCGCTTCGGATTCAGCTTTTTGTACCTCGCCGGTTGCGGCCCATGCGACAGCCCTGGTGTAGTGAATCATCGCCATTGTGACACAAAATAGTTTCTGATTCTCGGGCAGCGGCTGATCGATAATTGCCTGCCATTTGCCGAAACGAATATAGACATGCTGTTTGATAGAGACAAAGCCTTCAAGCCAGTCCGCCATGGGTGGAGACTGAATTGTCAATAATTCCTCCGGTAACGTTGAAATCATTTCTTCACTGGTCTCTATGGCGCTCTGGTAGTGACCGAGAAACATTGCACCGTAAATTTTAAAATGATAATTGTGGCAACGATACAGCGAGTAAAAGTTGAGTGCCCCGTTTTTATCCAGAAATTTTCTGTCTGCTTCAATCGCGCTCGTGTTAGAAGAGACTACTCGCTCATAGTGTCCGCACAGTACGTCGATATGTGTAGGCATATGTTTGAGATGGCCGGCATCCGGGACGAGATCACGCAGGGCATCGCCGGCTTTGAGTGCGCGCTGCGGATGCGGTGACATTTCCATCAGGTGAATATAGATATGCAGTAATCCAGGGTGCCTGTAGGCTTCCGGACGCTGGAGCGAACGCTCGAGCACTTCAACAGCCTCGGCAGTATCAGCGCCCTGCGCGATGGCACCGGTTTGTAAATCCCACAGCGCCCAGGGCGTCCGGTTAAGGATGGCTTCGCCGAACAGGGTGACAACATCCAGATCCTCCTGATGCCGGCTATAGACCTCTCGCATTGCATTTGCATAATCATCATTCCATAGGTCTAGATCAGCAACAGGTGTTGCGCACGGGTAACGTTTAGTCAGTGCGTCAATCAGGTCAGCCTCTGCCGGTGTGGCATTATCAATGAGTTTTAACGCATTTTGGGATGAATCATACGCGCGCTTTACGGAGTGTTTCAAATCGTCTTCGTCAAAGGCTTCCCAGGGTTTGTTATAGTTGCATCCTGAGGCGTATGCGATGCCCCAGTGCGCCATTGCGCATCCTGCGTCAGCGTCAATCGCTTTTTCAAAACAGGCGATGGATTCATCATGATTGTAACCCATGCACCAGTTCAGTCCCCGGTCAAACCAGATTTGCGACTCCTGTGAATTTGTGGTCACCAGCCGGCGGTGGACACCGAGATCATAGTAGTTATTCATTTATTGCCTCCATTGGTGTCAATCTATATCCAAGGATATTAAATTTAAGGATTGGTGACAAATGAGAATTATTTTAGATCAATTGCACATCGCGTCGACCGGTCTATCCCATGGCGTCTAATATCCCCGCGCCATTGCACAAGCTCATTAATACATGAACATGATTGTTCATCAAAGTATACGCAGCAAGCGAACATTCAACCGCTGAGGCGCATTCTAAGGGCAATCTATAATGTATGAGTGATTTTAATAACAGGCGGGATAACAATTTGCATCTGTAACAGCGTGACAGGTAACGCCGGTATGACACAGCCCCGGTTGGCGAGGCTTGTCTAATCCATTCGAAATTAAGTAAATTGAAAACTCTAACTTATATGTGAGCTTAGGTTGCAAGGCAGATATAAGCTCCCCCTGGATTGTGTACAGATTAAAATCGAATGATTTTTATTTGTCACTGAAACCTGAATGACTTCCCCGGGATCGGCGGCTTTGACCGGGGCTTTGTACTGAAGAGTTCCTGACCTGCCGGTTGCGGTCATGCATTGCTAACTCGAGATAGTGTGCTGCCAACGGACTGGAACTGTCTCGCAGTGCTCTGACCGCCAGGTTTCGTTCTTCTGAATTTGCGCTTTCCTGCAGAATGTCTCCCAGGGCATGAATCGCCTGTTCAGTAGCAATTTTCCCCAAAGCCAGCATTGACTGGCCGCGCACCGATTGGCTTTCATCGGATAATGCCTTAATCAGTGCCGGAACGGTTTGGTCATGATTTAATTCTGCCAGCCCAATAGCCGCACGTGTTCTGACCAGCGCATCATGATCATTGTTTAAACTCTCAATCAGTATTTCAGCCGCCTGGTTAGTTGTTACATGCTGACTGCTGACTATACCGAGCAGTGCTTCACTGCGCTGTTTGGTATCGAGTTTGTTCAATTCCCGGGCAAACAACGCCGTTTCCGAAATTTCCGTCTTGTCTATATCAAAAATCCATATTTGAGAAATTATTCTTTCCTGTGAAGGCGAATCTGTAGAAGTGTAGATGACCAGTCGATTAATATCTTTAAGTAAATAATCGATAATATCGGCGAACTTCGCGTTATTAAATGACGCATTAATTCTTGGCAGTCTGGCGGTATCGATTAAATAATTTGTTTTTATGCCGGTCTCGACGTTGAGTGCGTCCAGCACTTCATTTAAAGGGCTGTCCTCTATTTGCACTGTCAACAAACCGTCCGAGCGTTCGATATTTATCGTGGATGACTGCGCAAATGTAATCAGACAAAATGCAGCTAGGAGTACAGGCAAGCCGTATTTCAAGATGTTAAAGCGCATTACAGGTCAATCTGGTGTTCTTCAAATATTTCTCCTCGATGGTAACAGGTAATTACTGTTACCAACGAGGAGATAGGATGATGCTTATTTAATCATCATGTGGCCGCGATTCTCGGCGCTGGCCGCGGAGCCTGGTGTTTTGCGAGGTTTAAAGTTACCTTTACCCTTAACACCGTTAACCGCCTGGGTGTTCATTGCATACTGCAGTGTTGACGCTGCAACCGCATCAGCATTTTCATCCAGTATTTCAAGGCTGATGTTTTCAAAGGTGTCACAGGCCAGATGATAACAGGGATCATACTGATCGCCTGCGGTGCCGCCATAAACAGCTTCCTGTTCGGGCGTCTTGATACCTTCAGCACCTGTAAACAGGCCCCCAAATGGAATACCCGAATCGAAGAATCCCGCATA
>JAHEKD010000017.1 GCA_024638545.1 Gammaproteobacteria bacterium | reverse complement strand
AAAACGCTTCGAGGCTTACAACTGGCAGGTGGTCCGTAATGTGAATGGCCATGACCCGGCCTACATCAAGCAGGCAATCGATCAGGCCCGGGCAAATCATCGTCAGCCGACATTAATTTGTTGCAAAACGGTCATCGGTTTTGGCTCACCCAATAAGGCCGGAAAAGAATCAACCCATGGCGCGCCGCTTGGCGAAGAAGAAATTGTTGCCATGCGCCAGCAACTTGGTTGGTCTCAACCCGCATTCGAAATCTCTGATGAAATTTATAACGGCTGGTCAGCTTTGGACCGCGGTCAACAGGCGCAGCAGGATTGGCAATCGGCATTTAACGATTACAAAAATGACAATCCACAACTTGCAGCGGAATTCAATCGACGCATGTCCGGTGAACTGCCTGCTGACTGGGATCGAAACGCCATGACCGTCATCAATCAGATTAATGATGATGCCCAGACGGTCGCAACGCGCAAGGCGTCGCAGATTGCACTCAACGGTTTTGGGCCTTATTTACCTGAATTTATCGGCGGTTCCGCAGATTTAACCGGATCTAACTACACCAACTGGTCGGTGTGTAATCCGATTAGCGCAGGCGATGCCAGTGGTAACTATATCTACTATGGTGTCAGGGAGTTCGGTATGTGCGCCATAAATAACGGCCTGGCTCTGCACGGTGGCTTCATTCCATATGGCGGCACGTTTTTAATTTTTTCCGAATATGCCCGTAATGCGTTGCGCATGGCGGCATTAATGGGAATTCAGAATATCTACGTGTTTACTCACGATTCGATCGGTCTGGGCGAAGATGGACCGACACACCAGGCAGTTGAGCAGGCCGCAACGCTGCGATTAATGCCGAATATGTCGGTCTGGCGGCCGAGCGATACGCTGGAGTCAGCGGTTGCCTGGCAGCATGCCATTGAGCGAAAGAATGGTCCAACCAGCCTGCTTTTTTCAAGGCAAAATGCAAAATTTGAACAACGCAGCGCGCAACAAATCGCAAATATTCGAAGGGGTGCCTACGTGCTGGCTGAATCTGAAAGTCCGCAGGCGACCATCATTGGCACCGGCACGGAGGTCGGGCTTGCAATGGAGGCAAAATCGTTGCTGGAAGACGAGGGCATTGCCGTCAATGTCGTTTCGATGCCCTCTACAGATGTCTTTGATGCCCAGGATGAGGCGTATAAACAGGAAGTTTTGCCAAATGAGTTACCCGTAATAGCCGTTGAAGCGGGAATCGAAGATTTTTGGATAAAGTACACGGCAGATAAGGCCAATGTTGTTGGCATTAACGGGTTTGGGGAGTCTGCACCGGGGAAGGTGGTCTATGACTATCTTGGGGTGACCACAAAAAATGTCGTAAATGCGGTGAGGCAGGCGATTCAAAAATCGCTATAATATCCGCCCACTTTACAGTTTAATCTTAAAACTTGAATTTCTGGAGATTTTGTAATGGCAATTAAAATTGCAATTAATGGATTTGGTCGAATAGGTCGAAATGTTTGCCGAGCGCTGTTTGAATCTGGTCGAAGCAATGAATTCGATCTGGTCGCCATCAACGATCTGGGCGATGCCCAGACGAATGCCCATTTGCTACAGTATGATACCGCACACGGAAAATTTGCTGGCGAGGTGAGTGTTGATGGGGATTATCTTACAGTAAATGGCGATAAAATGAGAGTGCTGGCAGAGCGTGATCCGGCCAAATTACCGTGGACTGAACTTGGCGTTGATGTTGTCCTTGAAAGCACCGGCTTTTTTGCCAGCAAGGAAAAAGCCAGTGCGCATATTCGCGGCGGTGCCAAAAAAGTGATTATCTCTGCACCAGGCGGCAGCGATGTTGACGCGACAATCGTTTATGGTGTTAATCACCAGAATTTAAAAGCATCGGATACGGTTATCTCGAACGCTTCCTGCACGACGAACTGCCTTGCTCCATTGGTAAAACCTTTGCATGACGAGATAGGCGTGATCAGCGGTTTAATGAATACCATTCACTCCTACACAAATGACCAGGTGCTCACGGATGTATATCATTCGGATCTACGCAGGGCACGCTCAGCCAGTCAAAATATGATACCAACCAAAACCGGCGCTGCAGCGGCCGTCGGCCTTGTTCTCCCTGATCTTAATGGGAAACTCGACGGTTTCTCCATACGTGTGCCCACGATTAATGTATCGCTGGTTGACCTGACCTTTCAGGCGGCCAGGCAGACAAGCGTTGAAGAGGTCCATCAAATTATTAAAGCCGCTTCAGAAGGTGAACTCAAAGGCATACTGGGCTACAACGAAGCACCATTAGTATCCAGTGACTTTAATCATGATGCACACTCTTCAACCTATGATGCCGGAATGACGCGTGTCGCTGAGGGTACCCTGGTTAAGGTTTGCGCCTGGTATGATAACGAGTGGGGATTTTCAAATCGCATGCTGGACACCACTGTGGCGTTAATGAATGCGGCTTGAGTTCTTGCAGCACACAGGCGGAACCAGATAACGGTCTGATACCGCCTGAATTCTCAGTAAGTACCATTTGAAAGACAAAAAATGACGCAGGCCCCAACCAAAATTCAATCATTATCGCTGGCGAATAAACGTGTGCTGATTCGTCAGGATCTGAATGTTCCTGTTCGTGATGGAACGGTCAGCAGTGACAGTCGAATTGTTGCGTCGTTACCCACCATAAAGTATGCGCTTGAGCAAAATGCGGCGGTCATGCTGATGTCGCATTTGGGGCGTCCTGTTGAGGGTGTGTATTCAGAGGAATTTTCACTGAAACCGGTTGCTCAAAGACTGTCTGAACTGCTGGGCAGGGATGTTCAGCTGGTTAAAAACTGGTTAGACGGCGTTGCCGTTAGTCCTGGCGAAGTTGTACTTTTGGAAAATGTCCGCTTTAATGCCGGTGAAAAAGCCGATGATGAAAATCTTGCGAGAAAAATGGCTGCACTGTGCGACATTTATGTCATGGATGCTTTCGGCACCGCCCACCGTGCTCAGGCGTCCACGCACGGCGTCGGTAAATTTGCACCACAGGCCTGTGCAGGGCCATTATTAATCGCTGAGCTTGAGGCGCTGGATAAAGCGCTGAAAAATCCAAAGCCGCCGGTAGTCGCGATTGTTGGCGGTGCTAAAGTCTCAACTAAATTAACCGTACTTGATAGTCTCAGTAGTAAAGTCGACCAGCTGATTGTCGGCGGCGGTATAGCCAATACGTTTATAGCTGCAGCTGGTTACAATGTTGGGAAATCCCTGTTTGAGGCAGATTTGATTGCAGAGGCAAAAAAACTGATTGAAAAAGCCAGGCACGCCGGCTCGGATATACCCATACCCACAGACGTCATAGTCGCCAGTGAATTTTCTGCTGATGCCAGGGCAACCACAAAAGCGGTGAATCAAGTCGGTGATGATGATCTGATTCTGGATATAGGCCCGGATACGGCCATGGCGTATGCTGAGATCATGTCCCAGGCAGGTACAATAGTCTGGAATGGCCCGGTTGGTGTTTTTGAGATTCCACAATTTGCGCAGGGTACGAAAATCATGGCCCAGGCAATTGCCGATAGTGATGCGTTCTCCATCGCGGGCGGGGGCGACACACTGGCGGCAATTGAGCAGTTCGAGCTGACAGATCATATTTCTTATATATCCACCGGCGGAGGTGCATTTCTGGAATTTCTCGAAGGAAAAGATTTGCCTGCGGTGGAAATGCTCATTGAAAAATCAACAAGCGAAAATCTATGAGCAAAAACCTGTCGCCAGCAAATGACTCACCAAAGGATGAGAAAATATGACCAGTGAACAGCAGATGCAGTTCAGGCGGACCAAGATAATCGCAACCTTAGGGCCGTCCACGGATTCTGAAGAAATGATTTGCAAGATGATTGAGGCGGGAATGAATGTCGCACGAATCAATTTTTCGCACGGTCCTGCCGAAAAACAAATTGCACGCGCTGAAATGGTTCGAAAATGCGCAATAAGCCTCAAAAAGTATGTCGGTATTCTGGCAGATTTACAGGGCCCAAAAATTCGCATTGGAAAGTTTAAGAGTGGAAAAATCCAGTTAAATTCCCATGATTCATTTATCCTTGATGCGGAGCTCGATAGTGCTGAGGGCGATGAGAAACAGGTCAGTATTTCCTACAAGCAGTTACCCAGAGATGTCAAATCAGGCAATTTACTGTTCCTTGGAGATGGTGATATTTCGCTGCGTGTGGAAAAAGTCGTTGGTTCAAAAATCCACACGATCGTTGAAATGGCGGGTGAACTGACTGATAATAAAGGCATTAATTTACAGGGTGGCGGGCTTTCGGCACCTGCCTTGACGCAAAAGGATCACCTTGATATCAAAACGGCCGGCGACATGCAGGCTGATTTTCTGGCTATGTCGTTTGTCCGTACCGGCGTTGACATTCAGGTAGGTCGTGAACTCTTCAAAGCCGCTGGCGGCAGCGGCAAAATGATAGCCAAGATTGAGCGAAAGGAAGCGATCGAAAATATCACCGATATCATACAGGCGAGCGACGCTGTCATGCTGGCCCGAGGCGATCTGGGTATTGAGATAGGCGACCATGAGCTTCCCGGTGTGCAAAAACGTATTATTAAACAGGCCAGGGTGAATAACCGGGTCGCAATTGTCGCGACACAAATGATGCAGTCAATGGTTGAAAGTCCGATTCCTACCCGTGCCGAGGTGCTTGACGTGGCCAATGCAGTCATTGATGGCACGGATGCGGTCATGCTTTCTGCCGAAACTGCAATAGGCAAACATCCTGATAAAGTAATACTGGCAATGAAGCGTATTTGCCTGGGTGCTGAGCAGCATCGCTTGAGTGAAAAAACGTCTCAGCATTTTGGTATCGAAGGTACGTTCGAGCGGGTTGACGAAGCTATCGCCATGGCGAGTATGTTTGTGGCAAACCGCTTTAATATTGTCGCAATTATTGCCTTGACAGAATCTGGTGACACGGCGAAGTGGCTTTCACGGGTCCTGGGTGATATCCCCATTTACGCGGTCTCCCGCCATATCTCCACACACAGGCGAGTCACCTTGTTCGGCGGTGTTTACCCGGTCAACCTGGATATCCACTCCTTCGAAGAACGTAATGCCGATCAGGATGTTGTCGATGAGCTAGTCCGGCGCGGTATAATCCGGTCCAATGACCGAATTATTATCACAAAAGGTGGTCAGACGGGTGTTTCCGGTGGCACAAATGTAATGAAAGTGATTCAGGTTTAACTAAATTATAATTGGGGCTTAAAATTATGGATATAGAAGCATTGAAACAAACTGCCCAGGCGATGGTCGCTTCGGGTAAGGGTATTTTGGCGATGGATGAAAGTCATCCGACTTGCGCCAAACGTTTTGAAAAACTTGGCATACCGACGACTGAAGAAAAACGTCAGGAATACCGTGATATGTTATTAACGGGCGAAGGCATTGAAAACTATATTGCCGCAGCAATACTTTTTGATGAAACCATTCGCCAAAAGATGCTTTCGGGTATCAGTTTCACGGAGCATCTACACAATCTCGGGATAATTCCGGGCATCAAGGTGGATGCAGGTGCCAAGCCGCTGGCAGGCTTTCCAGGCGAAACCGTCACCGAAGGTCTGGATGGTCTTCGAGATCGGTTAAGCGAATACTATGAGCTGGGTGCGCGTTTTGCCAAATGGCGTGCGGTTTACACTATTTCTGATAAAACTCCAAGCGATGCTGCGAACATGGCTAATGCACATGCTCTGGCCAGGTATGCTGCGCTTTGCCAGGAAGCTAACATCGTTCCAATTGTCGAGCCTGAAGTATTGATCAATGGAGACCACACGATTGAGCAATCTTTTATCGCAACACAATCTGCACAGAAACTGGTTTTTAACCAGTTGCGTGAACAAGGTGTTGCGCTTGAAGGCATTGTTTTAAAACCCTCAATGGTGACATCTGGTCTTGATGCGGCGGAAAAGGCAGGTGTTGAAGAAGTGGCCAAAAGAACCATAGAATGTTTATTAAGCACTGTGCCGGCTGAAGTACCGGGTATTGCTTTTCTATCAGGTGGACAGACAGATGAAGAAGCGTCCGCGCATTTAAGCGCGATGAACTCATTAGGTAAAGAGCTGCCGTGGAATGTGACCTTCTCATATGGCCGCGCCCTGCAGCAGGCCGCCATGTCAGCCTGGAACGGTAATCCTGATAACGTGGAAGCAGCCAGAAAAGTTGCCGTCCATCGTGCACGGATGAATGGTCTGGCATCGCTCGGTCAGTATACACCTGACCTGGAGCAGCAAGCTGCCTGATCTAGCGGCGACAGGCCACGTTTTTTGAATTGAAAAAAGCGTGGCCTGTCCCCTATTAGCTGCAGTCCCTCTTTCAGCTCAGGCTGAGCGGAATTAAAATAAACCACCATGCAAACTCTGTTAATTGTATCCAATCTACCTTCACCAAACACAAAAAAACTGGTTGATGCAGTTGTCAAGGGTGCGAAACATCAGGACGTTGATTCAATTAATGTCAGGTTCCTTGAACCGCTTGAAGCATGTGCTGATGATGTGCTTGATTCCCAGGCCGTAATCATTGGCACAACTGAGAACTTTGGCTACATGAGCGGCCAGATAAAGGACTTTTTTGAGCGAATCTATTATCCCTGCCTCGAAAAAACCCAGGGACTGCCCTACGCCCTGTTCGTTAAAGGCGGGCAGGATGGCACGGGTGCTAGAAATTCAGTCGAAAAGATCATTACCGGCCTTCGCTGGCGACAAGTGCAGGAGACTCTGATTATGAAGGGTGAATTTCAACAACAGTGGCTTAACCTGTGTGAAGAGTTTGGCCTGTATATGAGTGCCGGACTCGAGGCAAACATATTTTAATAAACCAAAATCGTTACTTTCTTAATGTCGGTCTCTGAAATGGCCGGGGAATAATAACTTTTTTCATCATGAGATCCCCCGCCGGCCAGGGCAGGCTGAACCATTGTCCCTGTTACAATTGCTGTTGACGCTACCCGCTTAAATCTGCTTTGGTTTTGCTGTTCATAAGAGCAGATCGCAGTCATTTTGTACTTCCGCCATTCAGCCTGCAGCGGAAGAATTGATGAACTTGATGATTACTTGCGTATGCCGCCTTTTTTGATCATTAACGTATTTTTTTGTAGAATTGTACTCCAACTCATAATTCAGCTGAGAAATTAATCATGCTTAAGAACATACTTGTGGCACTGGATGGATCCAGCCAGTCAAAAAAAGCACTTTTACATGCTAGCGATATTTGCAAGCACTTTGGCGGGCAGCTAAATTTGGTGAATGTGCTGGATACTGGCAGTGTGCCTGAGGAGCTGGTTCATATGGCTGAAGTTGAACACATGATAGATCCAGAAGAGGTTGTTGCTGATGTGCCGCTGGCGGCCGTACCGGCTATTCAAAACAGGTCAAGTCTTGACGATAAAATGCATGCCATTATCAGTGAAAAAATAATCGAAGAGGCGGTGCGCGAGGCCAAACTTAAAGGAATTAAAGATATAAATACATTTATTGAACGTGGGGACCCTGCTGACCGGATACTGGAGACCGCTGACAGAGTCGGAGCAGACATGATTGTTATGGGAAGTCGCGGGATGGGCCCGCTAAAAAGGCTTTTGGTAGGCAGCGTTTCCCAGAAAGTTCATGCCTTGTCAAAATGCACCATCACCTGTACGAAATCATAAAGCGTACGGCTGTGTCGCCAGGCCGCGTTCGATGGATATATTATTTGTTCAAGGTAACTATCAAAACGAGAGCTTAAAAAAGTCATAAAACTCAATGAGTTCATCGCACGCGATCGCCTGATCTATCGCTCGAAATTTAATTTGATCGCCGGGACGGCATTGTGCAAGTTTGTTTAAGTCTATTCGGGCAATGCAGCCCAGCTTTGGATAACCGCCAATGCTGCCGCTGTCTTTTAAGAGGATAATGGGCTGACCATCGGGTGGGATCTGGATACTTCCCAGCGCAATGCCCTCAGAGATTATGCCTGCCCCCTGGAAGTGGATTTTTTCACCCTGCACCTGGCAACCCATCCGGTCCAGTCGCTTACTGACGGTATAGATAGTGTTTACAAACAGATCACGCTGAGAGGCCTCGAATAGATCACTCTGGTAGCCGGGAATGAATCTGAGGGTTGTTGTTTTTTGATGAGCGGGAATGAACTGAAACGGTACCCGTCGCTGAAAGCTCAACGGTTTTGTACTTTCTGCATTGATCACATCATTATGCTGAAGCGCCTCGCCGTTGAGCCCGCCCAGATGCTCCCGGACAACCGTGGCACTGCTGGCGAACACAGGTTTAACCTGAAACCCGCCTGCAATCCCCATATAGCTGCGCAGGCCTTGCCTCGCTGAGCTGAACTGTATCTTATCACCCACCTTCACAGCATGTGTTGACCAGCATGCAGCGGGTTTGTTGTTAATAGTGAGTCCCATGTCGGCCCCGCAAACCGCAATCGTGGTGTTGACCTGGGATTCAAAAGCAGCCAGACCGATGGTAATTTCTATCATGCAGGAATTTGGCGGATTCTCCAAAAGGCGGTTAACCCATAAAAATGCGTGCTCATCCATGGGGCCGCCAGAGGACAGACCATTTTCCCGTTGACCGTATCGACCCCAGTCCTGTAGCGTCGCCATAACACCGGGCTTGATGACTTTAACGCCGTTCATAACTGGCCGCCGAGCCTTAAATACTGTTGTTTTGAGATCGGCCTGAATTTGACCCGATCGCCAATCCGGTAAGGCTGAGGCGGGTTTTTAGCCTGATCAAAAAGCTTCGCCGGGCTTTTTCCCAATAGCCGCCAGCCACCGGGGGTTGGTTCGGGATAAACGGCAGTTTGTTTTTCCGCAATGGCCACCGAACCGGCCGGCACCCTGGTTCTGGGCGTACTCAGCCTGGGTAATATCAGTTTATTGTTCAAGATGCCCATAAAGGCAAACCCGGGCATAAAGCCTAAAGCGAACACCAGATACTCAGGTTCACTATGGAGCGCGACCAGTTCATCCACTGTCACGCCGATCAATTCGGCCGTATCAATCAGGTCGAGTCCGCTTTCAGGTGAATAGTAAACTGGAATTTCAACCAGTTTTCCCCGGCTTTTTATATCCTTACAGGCGGTATTATGTATAACCTTCGACAATTTTTGCCGAATCTTATCGCTGCTGATCAGCAATACATTAAAAGTAACCAGCAGGCTTGTGTAAGAGGGCGTCAGGTCAGTGATCATGTTGACTGGCCATGTGTCGATCTGGTGAATTACACTGGCAATATAGGCCGGCATCTGGATATCAAAATCATCAGTGAAATAAATAATGAATGAATTTTCATTCACCTGGTTGATTTGCGGAAATTCGCTCATTATGGTGTAACCTGGTTAACGAATGCGTCTACACTCTCACCAGGAGTTCCTGAATTTGCGGTGCAGCCTGAATTGAGGCGCTGTTGTCACCATGGATGCAGACACAGTCAGCATGAATATCAATTTCCTTGCCCGAGCGCGTAATCACGAAACCTTCTTTGAAATGCTTGACCTGCTCAGTGATGGTCGCCGGATGATCATGAACGGCATTTTCGACGGCCCGGGGCGTGAGCTGACCGTCATCATCATAGAGCCTGTCGGCAAAGGCTTCGTAGAGTAAGTTAATGCCATATTTTTTTGCTATCTCGTGGTGGTGCTGCCAGCGCGGCGTGGCGACAATCATGAAGTCTAGTTCTCTGTTGTAGTCCGATATTGCCTGCATGATTGACTCAATCAAATCATCATCACGCATCATGTCATTGTTGAGCATGCCGTGAGGCTTCACATAAGTCAGGTCAGTGCCGTTTGACTGACACAGCGCCTGCAGAGCACCGGTCTGGTAGATAACCATTTTCCTGATTTCATCAAGGCTGCATTTCATTGACCTGCGTCCAAACCCGACCAGATCCGGGTATCCGGGGTGAGCACCAATTTCAACGCTATACTTTAGCGCAAGCTTTATGGTGATATCCATATTGACCGGGTCTGACGCATGAAACCCACAGGCTATGTTTGCCATATTGAGATAGGGCATTACCTGTTCATCATTACCCATCGGCCAGGGTCCAAAGCTTTCACCCATGTCGCAATTGAGTTTCATAATTACCTCATTATTCCATACATTATTATCATAGCGTAAGTAAACAATAGTTGCTGTGATGTTTGTTCACAGGTGCCTTAGGGTTTACTATTGAAACATTTCAAATTATAGCTGGAACTCAAAATGGATTTAGGAATAAAAGGCAAGACTGCGATCGTCTGCGCCTCAAGTAAGGGCCTTGGCAGAGCATGCGCACTATCGCTGGCACAGGAAGGTGTCAACATCATTATAAATGGCAGAACCCGGGCGGCGCTGGATCAGACCAGGGACGAATTAATTAAGCTTGCTCCTTCAGGAGTGGGGATCGAGTCGGTTTGTGCTGACATAACGACAGCTGAAGGTCGAAAAGCCTTGCTCGAAGCGTGTCCCAATCCGGATATTCTGGTCAATAATGCGGGTGGGCCTCCCCCCGGTAACTTTCGCGACTGGGACCAGCAAGATTGGCAAAGTGCCTTAAATAACAATATGCTGACGCCGATCAGCCTGATCAAGGCTACAGTTGACGGCATGGCCGAAAAGGGCTTTGGGCGTATTGTGAACATCACCTCGGCGGCAGTCAAAGCGCCCATCGCCAGCCTGGGACTCTCAAACGGCGCGCGTGCCGGCTTAACCGGATTTATTGCAGGTTTGTCCAGGGAAGTAGCCGCTGATGGCGTTACCGTCAATAATCTGCTGCCTGGAATTTTTGCAACCGACAGATTGCCTTCAGTGATGAAATACGTTGCCACCTCAACCGGAAAAACAATCGAGCAGGCGAGCGAAATGCGGCGCTTAAGTGTGCCGGTAAAGCGATTTGGCGATCCGATGGAGTTTGGTCAACTTTGCGCCTTTTTGTGCAGCCGGCAGGCTGCTTATATTACTGCGCAGAATATTGTTATTGATGGCGGTGCCTATCCTGGAACCTTGTGAAACCTGCAGGGGAACTGGAATGCGCCCTCTGGTTTGAGAAGACAGATAGAGATAACTGTTGCTGATGCCATGTCGCTAAAACTCTGGGCATTGTTGATTCTATTATCAGTTTTCTGGGGAGGCTCGTTTATGTTCAATGAAATTGCGTTAAGGCAGTTACAGCCACTGCAAATAGTCACAGCCAGAGTCTGCCTTGCCGCAATATTATTGTGGCTCTATATATGTGTTACTCACACGCCTGTCAGTCTTAACGCTATGCAGGTGAAAAACCTCATGATTATGGCAGCTATTAATAACGTCATCCCGTTTTTGCTCATCAGAATTCTGGCTCAGGCGGGTGCCACCAATATAACCCTGGTTGCTTTTTTAATACCCATTAGCGCTATTTTATTAGGTGTGACATTTTTAGATGAAACATTATCAATTAACGCACTCGCCGGAATGTGCCTGATTTTCGCGGGTTTAGTGGTGATTGACGGCCGTATGCGGCAGCATATCCGCTGATGCGTGTCAGCCGTTATGCACCCAGCCCGACGGGCCCGCTGCATCTGGGGAATTTACGTACCGCACTTCTTGCCTGGCTGCAGGCAAGGCTTTACGGTGCGAAATTCATCATGCGCATTGAGGATCTGGATATCCCCAGAGTCAAAGCTGGCAGTGCAAAGCAGATTATTGATGATCTTTGCTGGCTGGGCCTGGATTGGGATGAGGGTCCGATTACAATCACCGCCCGGGATCCATATTGTCAGTCGAATCGGACAACATATTATCAGCGTGCGCTGGATTATTTATATTCAAGAGGGCTGGTTTATCCTTGTTTCTGTTCCCGCAATGATATTCGTCAGGCCGCAAGTGCGCCGCATGGTCCAATGCCGGTTTACCCGGGTACCTGTCGTCGTCGATACGAAAATATGTCACCGCATAATGAATCGGAAATAGAAGGACGAAAACCGGCATGGCGCTTTATAGTCAATAATGAGACCGTTAGCTTCAAGGATATGCTGATGGGTGAGGTCAGGCAGAATCTGGCTTGTGATGTAGGTGATTTTGTATTGCGCAGAAGTGACGGCCTATTTGCCTATCAACTTGCAGTGGTGGTTGACGATGCAGCAATGGCGGTTACCGATGTATTAAGAGGCGAGGATCTGCTGGATTCAACCTGCAGGCAAATCGCGTTGTTCAAGGCATTAGGGGCACCGGCACCCCGATTCTGGCACGTTGGTTTGATGAATGATAAAAACGGCAAGCGCATGTCAAAACGAGACGGGTCGGATTCAGTTGGGGCATTGCGCCTTGCAGGCATTGGGGCGCAGCAGATCGTAGGCGAACTTGCTTTTAGCTGTGGGTTGGTAAATGAAAATCGCCCGTATACTCCAGCTGATTTACTCTCTTTTTTGACCCAACGCAGTTTTAAATCATTGCTTGGAGGGAGCTGAGCGTCAATTAAAATAAAAACATACTGAGCCAAATCAAAAATACCGGAAATATCATGCGCTGTCATCGAAGCTTAATCAAATTCTTTTTGCTGCTGTGTGTCTGCTTTACATCAACAGCCTGTTCGATAAGGTATTTCACGGTTCGCAGCAGCTGGTGCCACACATGATAAATGTCGATCGTGAGGGCAACTATCTGGACATAAAGGGCCAGTCAGAATTTGATCCATATTCGGGTGAGCCGCGTTATGCTCAGCAGTTAAATGCGAAAACTAAAGCGCAATCTCCGCATGATCCGTATCCTGAACATAGCAGCCGCATTTTTGAAACAATACTATCTGATCAACAGATAAAAGAGATCATATTATTTATCCATGGCGGTCTGTTCACCCGCAGCACAAATTTTACCTGGGCGATTTCCCGATTTCCGCCTTCCCTCAGGCCAAGGGTTCATGTCAAACTGTTTGGCTATCCTGATAAGAGTCACAAGCGTGAAAAATGCTGGCCACAAAGGCACGGTGATTTTGATAATTGTCCATTTTGGGATCGGGTGTTCTGGTGGAAATGAGTTTACCGGCCGGCCAAATGATAGTCGCAATATTTTTCATCCTGGCAAAATTTGAATAAGCAAGTGAAATCTGTGATCTTTACTGCACTGGCAATGATGGCTTTTGCGGGTAATTCGCTGTTGTGCCGAGCGGCACTGGCCCACACCACGATTGATGCGGCAAGTTTTACAGCCGTGCGGCTGCTTTCAGGCGCGATCACGTTGTGGCTGATCGTGCGGCTCTACTATGGTAAATCAGTTAATGAAGGTAACTGGTTCTCTGCGCTGGCACTTTTTGTTTATGCCGCCGCATTCTCCTTTGCCTATATCAGTTTGTCCG
>JAHEKD010000444.1 GCA_024638545.1 Gammaproteobacteria bacterium | reverse complement strand
CGGATTTTTGCAGGTGCCCGATCGGCCTGGTATCGGATTCACTTTTGACCGCGATGCTATTCAAAAATTTAAACTCGACTGATCCCATTGCCGATGATTATTTCGCTTGAAGGCAAGCGCGTATTTATTACCGCCGGCAAAACTTATTCATCGATTTCGCCTTGGAACTTCATGTTTCCTGGATGGAATGTCTGAACAAGATATAGTGGCCTCTGTTTAGATTCATTGAATATCCTGCCGAGGTATTCGCCGATAATTCCAATGAATATCAGCTGAAGGCCGCCTAAGAATAAATGCGTGACCATCAGCGTTGGGAAACCTTGAACCTGATCGCCAAACACTAAAGTTTTAAAAATTATCCAAGCACCATATAGAAAAGCAAAAAGCGCGGTGCTAATTCCTAGGTAGGTGGCAATCTTGAGAGGTGCTATTGTAAATGAGGTGATTCCTTCGAGAGCGAAATTCCAAAGTCGCCAAAATCGGAATTTTGTGTTACCCGCGAACCTCGGACCCCGATGATAGCTAATCGACTTAGCCGGATAACCGATCCATGCAAACAACCCTTTCATAAATCTGTGTTGCTCCCGCAGACGTTTCAAAGCGTTTACCGCTCTCCTGCTCAATAATCGATAATCGCCTGTATCCTCAGGTATCTTTACTTTACTGACCCTCTGGATCACACGATAAAAACGGGTTGCGGTAAAACGTTTTAACCAGTTCTCGCCCTCTCGGCTCAGACGCTTAGCGAATACTGTATCGAAACCTTGCTCCCAGCCTGCCACCAGCTCAGGTATTAATTCGGGTGGATCCTGCAAGTCCGCATCGATGACAATAACTGCATCTCCATCCGCAAAATCTAGGCCTGCAGTCATTGCAACTTCTTTGCCAAAATTACGACTAAATCCGATGTATGAAACCCGCTCGTCAGCTTCCGAGAATGTTTCAATAATAGTCTGGGTTCCGTCCTCACTGCCATCATTGACAAACAGCAAGTGCCACAGATATTCAGGCTGCTCATCTAAAACTTTTATCAATCTTTTGTAAAACTCTTGAATGACATCCTCTTCGTTATAAACAGGCACGATAATACAAATAGATTTTGAGTCATTAGACATTTTATGATCCTCGAAAAGTCCAAAATCGATTGGCTAAAAAATTCCAGAACAACACAATAGCTGTTGCAAAAATCTGAGTAAGGTGGTAATTGAGCATATAGTTTGTTATTGCCCCCAGAATTGCTCCAACGGTTGTGGCGAGAACCCTGTTCCAATCGAATGAGATTAAAAATATAAGCGCCGCAAAATGAACTATGGTGCCAATCGCCCCCATACTCGTAAACATAAAGAATTGTTTGATAGTTTTCATTTTTTAAGGAGAGCATGGATCCTGGGATACACGTTTCCTAAGAGAAAGTTATGCGACACTGAGAACACAATACAGAGCGGATAAGCGATACTTTATAAAATTCAATTTATTCAAGAGACCAGGCGATTATTTTGTTTTCAACAGATACGCCACCTCTCGTTTATGCACTATTGATTTTAAAACGTCGAAATCCTTGTTTTTCAGAACTTCATCCGGTTTTCTGACGTTGTGGGTAAAAATCAGCCAAAATGGTGCAGATGCCGGGTGCTCATTGACTGGCAATACCTTCATATCCCTGTGTCCATAAACAGTGAACAACGTCTCGATCACTTTCTGTTTTGGCGCAATGACGACCTCGTTGTTTCGTGCTTCGACAACCTTACTCACTAAACCTTTCAGTCGATGACCACTCCCCCTTCGGTCATAAACATTCACCGATGCGAAGAACGTAGGATATGACAGAGCCGCTATTAAAATCCAAGTCACGAATCTGTTTCCGGATATTTTTGAGCAGAAGGAAGCTAATAGAATGAGTATTAGTGGTAAGAGTACGAACGAGAATCTTGGGATCAACATGGAATAGCGAGTGAGGGAATAAATCACTACAATTGCCAGAAAGCTGACCACCACTATTATGTAATGTCGATCTTGAATACTAAGAGATGGTCGTTTTGTAGCAGTCCATACAATTAAAATCAGTGAAATCAATGCTGCAAATTTTCCACCAAGCAATTGCGTAAAAAGAAACGCAACTTCGCTCAAGGTTACTTTACCCGTCCAATACTGCGAAGTACCCAGGTCTTCGAAGATGACTGGAATCAGAAACGCCAACCCAGCGCAGAATACTGCAAGGATAACAGCTCTTGTGCGTGTGAGCTTCCTCAAACAATAAAGCTCCAATAACACGCCATAGCCAACAAATAGTCCAGAAAACATCAATCCAAAATAATGCGTCCATGACAGCAAGGCGAAACAGGCACCTGCAAATATGGCAAGAAAATAGGAACTCTTGCGTGACGAAATATTCCACAACCAGACACCTATTGTCGCCAGAAAAAATACCAGCGCGTATGACCTGAGCTCCTGTGAATAGAAAAAATGGAAGTTGTGAACGGCAGCCATTGCTGCAACTGTCATCGCAGCTGATCGACTTAGCGATTCCCGAGAGGCAAGGTACAACGCAATAATGCTTACTAAGCCAAAAAGGGCAGACAGGCCACGGCCGGAAGACACATTGAACGGAAAGACTGAAAAATATACGTGCAGCAAACCCATGTAGAACGGGGGGTGTACATCATTAACAGCTATCTTCAGCACTTCGCCTAACGACAGCTCAGGGCGGGAATAGGTGAGCGAGTAAAGCTCGTCGGACCATATACTGTTACCGTCCAACTCAAAAAATCGCGCCCCTGCGGCAATGATAGCGACAGTCAGCAAAAGCAGCTGATTGGATATCATTTTATTATCGGACATTTTTGCGATACTGTTTTTTAGTGGCATCTGTGGCGTTACCTGTGACTGGCTGGATTAAGAACAAAATCTACCAAGAATTTTTTTAATGACCGCGTGCAACCCAAGTCGAGATGAAAGTAGTGTAATAGCAGGAGAGTGCGCAAATTCTCCAAAGCACTGTAGATCAAATAACTGTCAAAGCAACCCACCGGTCTATGACGCAATTCAAATTATTACATATCCACAGCGCCCTGGGGTTTCGATCGACGGACAAATTAAATCGGGGTCGGAGCGAAATGAATTGGTTTTCTCGTTCATCACCCACACAATACGGGATCAATCTGCCCGCATACAAATATGAATATTCTCATAACCGGCGGAACCGGTTTTATTGGCCAGCGACTGGCCAGCGAGTTGTTGGGTCACGACACACTGAATCTGGACGGCAAGAACGAAAAGTCGATAGCGCATATCGTTCTTGCCGACAACACTGTTCCTG
>JAHEKD010000443.1 GCA_024638545.1 Gammaproteobacteria bacterium | reverse complement strand
AACACATATAACGGCTGCAGATAGAGCAATTACATTGTGTCACGCTGGCAGGCTTCGCAACCTCGATTTTGACGTTATTACAATGACAGCTTATTTCCATTCGTCATGCCCGATTTATGCATCACAACCATACCGTTTCCGACAGTGGATAACCGTCAATTATTAATCCACCGCACCATGTTGCTGAGCTTTTTCTGAAAGAAGCTCATTGGCGCTACGATAAATCCGTCCTCCTTTACTTTTTTCGGCCGCTTTAATTTAGAGAGCCTTGAATTTAAAGCGGCTAATTGCTCGGGCGATAAAACAAGGGAAGCTTCATCCGGCTGGTAAATGGTGCCTATGGTGTAGTATTTTCCAGCCTTGTTCATCATTTCGATGTGCGAACCCAGCACAGCGTCTACCTCATGGGTAGCGGAAAATGCAGCCAACCGAGCAATGCTATTGCGGTAGTCCTTCCACACTTTCACGTAGATATAACCGGGATAAAAAGTATCTCCGGTGAGCAACCACTTTGTGTGTGGGTCATAAACAGATAGCGCTTCTTCCTGGTGCCCCGGTGTCGGAAAAACTGTGAGTGCGCGACCCCCCAATTCAACTCTGGCCTCCCCTTCCGGCCAATTACTGAAGCCAAAGAACTGCACTATTGAGTCTGCATCCGGGTTTACGATTGTGACATTGGGCTTTCCTGCGAACTGGGAATCTCCTTTAAAATGATCACTATGACCATGGGTGTGCAGTACTAACAGTTCTCTCTCTGTATTGCCATCCTGGGCAGACTGTTGATCGATCAGCGAGCGTACCGTTTGATAAAGCGGGAATTCCGATTCGCTTTCTGTTGCTCCGGTGTCCAGCACCAGTACCTTCTCTTCACCGAACAGCACATACATAAAAGGCGCTTCATAACTGAGACACTTGTTCTGGCGGAGTATGTAACTGGACTGGTCGTAACGGTACACGTCAATGGCCGGATCCTTATTTGATGCGCAATCTTCAGAGCCATGAATCCATTTTTTCTGCTGTAATTGCACTATTGAACTGAAACTCTGATCGCTGGCAGCTATGGTTTGGGCCGCACAAAGATCTGTAGAGATCACCAATAATGCGGATAGTAGTAGCTGTCTCATAATGCTCCGGACCGGCTAATGCGGCCTATATTTTGTCGCCCTTCCCGCAAACGAGACTTGGCCAGATTTTACCCATCAATCATCGACCGGCTGTACAAATGGGTATCCTTCACCGGTCTCGAGATAGCTCTTGAGGCTGCCCAGAAAATGGTTCCAGCCTGCGTGGCAGATATCATAGCATTCAAGTGTCGGCACTAATCCCTCATGCATAAAGGTAAGCTTGCTCTCACCCCCCTGTCCGGTAATTTCCCATCTAATAGTGGTTCCCGCCCATTCATCCTTTTTTTCCAGTTCATCAAGATCGTGATTAGCGTCGGTAACCGCCCAGGCGAGCAACCGGTTCGGCACGGCTTCGTCTACGGTCATCACCCACACCGTGGTGTTTTCAAACCCGACCATTAACGGATCTCCGACATCAACCGCCGGATTGGCTAATTCTGTCCACCATTTATCGATACCCTCGGTAATCGCCTGGTAGACTGCCTCAGGTGCTGCAGCGATTAATAGTTCTGTTGAATAACTCTGTTCTGACATCACTAGCCTTTTTGAATAGGAGTTTGCAGGGGAAAAGTATAGCCAACCCTGAACTCAATCAAGCACTGATTGCAAAATGTTTGAGCGCCGCTTTGGCTATCTGCTGGCCATATTCCTGCACAAAATGCCCCGCTTCGTGGACTTTTAGCGGCTCAGGGCAGTTTTTGATAACGCCTCTCAAACTCTCCATCGGCTCTTCACCCAATACACCGTCGCGCATACCGATAGCCATAAAGCTGTCGCCCTGCCAGTCGTTTGACCAGAATTCACGCGCCCGGATACCATAGTCGACCCCCTCCATACCCGCCTCAACAGGCACCAGTTGCGGAAAGCGCCGCACACCGGCTTTATAGCTGTTGTCCGGGAATGGCGCATCATAAGCCAGCGCATCCATAAGGTTTACCGCCCCCAGGGCATCGGATGCGAACATGCCGCTGATCGGTATTTCCGGCGCCCTTGCAGCGAAACCTTTCCACTTGGCAAAACCGTCTGATAGCGGCTCGCCGATTGGGATCGCGGTGTTCATCACCAGCAGGCGCTTGAACCTGTCTGGCATGTCCATTGGCATAGTCAGTCCCAGGATGCCGCCCCAATCCTGGCATACCAGGGTTATGTTGGTCAGATCAAGATGTTCGATTAATCGAATCAGGCTATTTCTGTGAAAATCAAAAGTGTAGACAGAGTCATGCACGGGTTTATCTGATCTGCCAAAGCCGAACAAATCCGGCGCGACGACGCGATGACCGGCGCCGGTAAAAACCGGAATCATTTTGCGGTACAGATAGCTCCATGCAGGTTCGCCATGCAGACAGAGAAAAACCTCTGTAGTTGAATCGCCTTCGTCGACATAGGCCATCCTCAGGGTCTCGTAGCCCGGTAGATCATCGACATAGTGTGGTCTATACGGAAAAGCGGGCAGCAAAGAAAATCTCTCGTCCGGTGTTCTTAACGCTTCAACAGGCATCAGGCAATCTGGATTGGTTTATGTTCGCCCAGAGAGTTTAACACTCCGCTTGATCGGTGTGGGCGTTGTGCGATTCGGTTTGCCTGTGCAAAACTGGAATGCAACAAATGGACGTAGCGAGAACGACATCGGTGCATTGGCCTGTCTTATCAAGTATCGATTTCACAAAAATCGCCGTTACACCCAGCTTTGCCTTTTGATGCTGCCTTAAGGACCGGCGGCAGATAGAGAAGAAGCCCGAAGATGAAATATGCCGGCACATTCAGGCAAATACGCCGCGTGGCATAACCACGGGTATACGCTTTACCATCATCGGAAATTAATATTATTTCACCCTTTTCCAGTTCACCCGTGGGAGGAATTGCAGTAGACACATTAATCCGATTCAACCAGTCGAACCTGGAAGTGGTTGCCGCCTGACGAGCGCAATCATTGCAATCCTTGTTGTAGAAAAGTGTGTACATTATCTAGCTTTGCTGTTGTCACATTGGGTCTGGCACTGGAAGTTAGTGAGAAGGATTACCATACTCCGCCCAACTTTTTATGCGTTCTCATGTGCATGCGTGATTGACCTTGCGCGTATGGTTGTTTTGATAATCACAGGTGCAGTTCTGGTAATTAAAGCTGCCGCCCTCATCCAGGCATCGGTCAATATCGGAATGTGCAAATGAGAACTGCAAAAACAGAAAAACAGTCAACGT
>JAHEKD010000442.1 GCA_024638545.1 Gammaproteobacteria bacterium | reverse complement strand
TCTTCGGATTTCATTTGAAAAAGTGGCTGAAAACATCAAATTCTGACGCTCCGGGGGTAAGGTACTCAGTATTTTTCGAATATCATGAATAAAACCCATGTCGAGCATGCGATCAGCTTCATCAAGTACCAGGATTTCCAGCCTGTCAAAAACAAGTGCTTTTTGGTTGTGCAAGTCCAGCAATCGTCCCGGGGTTGCGACCAGAATATCAACACCCTGAAATAATCTGGAAATTTGCGGGTTAATTTTTACACCGCCAAAAATAACAGCGCTGGACAGCGACAAATGCTTGCTGTAATTCACTATAGAGTTATTCACCTGTGCTGCGAGTTCTCGAGTCGGTGTTAAAATCAGCGCCCGAATTTGTTTGAATTTTGCTGGTTTGCCCCTGGCCAGATGTTCGAGAATGGGCAGTGTAAATCCCGCTGTTTTTCCCGTGCCGGTTTGTGCAGCAGCCATGACATCCTTGCCTGAAAGAATAGCCGGGATTGCTTTGGCCTGAATGGCTGAGGGTTTGCTATAGCCCTGTTCTGAAACCGCTTTTAAGATTGGAGCGGATAAACCCAATGAAGAAAAGTTCATGAATTAATTTTTATTGTGATTGGTTAAGTAGTGTTGCTGGCCTGACCCATTGGCTGATTCAAGGACAACTGATCGATGCATTGATAATTATCTGCTGATAATACACAGATCTGACTTATACAAGTCAGACAGCTAGTGAAATAGTGTCTCGTTAGATGGCGCTGTATTATCGCCGGCGACCACGATGTCCCTTCTTTTCCTGTTCGAACTTGACACTTAAAACATTACCATTGAATGTTTTACCATTGAGTTGTGCAATCGCCGCACGCGCCTCATGGCCTTCCATTTCAATGAAACCAAAGCCTTTGCATTTGCCTGAAAACAGGTCTTTAATCAGATTAAGCGATCGCACAGTGCCATATTGTGAAAACAGTTCGTTTAGGGATTCTTCTGTGGTATCAGCTGGCAAACTGCCAACGAAAAGCTTCTTCATTTGAAGTGCCTCTTATAGAATAATTGTGTTGACCCTGCGAGGCTTCGCAGGGTCTAAAAAATAGGACGGGAAAGGTATTAAACTTTTACGTCTTTAGCCTGGGGGCCTTTTGGTCCTTGCTCTACTTCGTAGGTGACTGACTGTCCTTCAGTCAGTGTTCTGAATCCCGAATCCGAGATTGCAGAAAAATGTACGAAGACATCTTTACTGCCATCTGAAGGTGTAATAAATCCGAATCCTTTGGATTCGTCAAACCATTTAACGGTTCCTGTTGCCATGATGTACCTCATCAAAAAATTTAATTGTGTATTACTAAGTCTAACGAGGTTATAAACAGGGTAAAGTCTTGCAAAGAGAACTACTTGTGAAGAACCAGCATAGAATGTAGTAGATAGTGTATTCTACCTGTTTTTTTCCGCTAAACACAGCAATATTTTTAAAAATCGGGAATATATCACCCTGATATCGAGTTGAGTGAGTATGCTCACTTCGAAAACAGTCCGGCTTCATTGCTCTGGGAATTTGTTTTTAGAACGTCAAAAGCCGCTCCAGCGGGCGTTTTTGAACGTTTTTATGATGATTTTATGCAAGATGCACGGTTACATTAATGTGCCTGAGCCCAGTTTTTCCCTGTTCCTGATTCAACCAGCAGCGGGACGCTTAAATCAGCAACACTGCTCATGATCACGGAAACAGCCGTTGAAATTTTTTCAGTATCCTTGTCGGGAACTTCCAGCACCAGTTCATCATGAACCTGCATGATAATTTTTGTGTCTTTACTTATCTTGGGCAGTTCGTCATGGGCTTTAATCATTGCCATTTTTATAATGTCAGCGGCTGTACCCTGCATCGGGGCGTTAATGGCTGTACGCTCCGCATATTGACGTCGATTAAAATTGCTGGAATTAATTTCAGGAAGATACAAACGGCGTCCAAATACCGTTTCCACAAAACCGGTATCGTGGGCTTTTTCGCGGGTTGTATCCATATAGGTTTTGACGCCGGGATATCGATCGAAATAGAGGTCAATGTATTCCTGGGCCTGCTGTCGCGTAATGCCGAGTTGCTGACCCAGTCCAAATGCTGACATGCCATAAATCAATCCAAAATTAATTGCCTTCGCATTACGACGCTGTTCATCGCTGACCTTGTCCAGCTGCGTCGCAAATACTTCACTGGCCGTTGCCTTGTGGACATCCTCTCCTTTTGCAAAAGCATCAAGCAAGCCACGATCCTGGGATAAATGGGCCATGATTCTCAGCTCAATTTGTGAGT
The DNA here is from genome assembly GCA_024638545.1 of Gammaproteobacteria bacterium. Classification (GTDB taxonomy): domain Bacteria; phylum Pseudomonadota; class Gammaproteobacteria; order Arenicellales; family JAHEKD01; genus JAHEKD01. Next base: position 1,038 of record JAHEKD010000442.1, on the reverse strand, counting down.
AATCAGCAGCTAGAAGCAGATTGCCCTCCTCCGGTTCAAAAGCTTCACGTATGCGCCTGCCTTCGGCTGTACGGACAGGAATATTCTGCAAATTCGGATCTGTTGATGACAAGCGCCCGGTTGCCGCGACGGCCTGATGGTACGAGGTGTGAATCCGTCCGGTTTTAGGGTTAACCAGCAGTGGCAATTTATCCGTATAGGTTGACTTAAGTTTACTCAAACTCCTGTGCTGGAGAATCAAAGCAGGTAATTCATAGTCTATTGCAAGTTCCTGCAACACATCTTCTGATGTTGAAGGCTGGCCCTTGGGTGTTTTCTTGATTACGGGTAAATTCAATTCTTCAAATAATATTTCCTGGATTTGTTTTGGTGAGGACAAGTTAAAGTCCTTGCCGGCGATTTCACAGACCTGGGATTGCAACTGATCGATCTGATTGGCTAATTCACTGCTCTGGCTGGTCAGTTTTTCGATATTAATCTTAACGCCATTGCGTTCGATTGACTCGAGCACACACACCAGCGGCATCTCAATTTCAGTAAATACGCGGGCCAGATTTTTCTCCTTCTCCAGCTCAGGCCACATGGTTTGATGCAGAAGATATGTAATGGCTGCATCTTCGCCGGCGTAGGGTGCGGCTATTTCTATCTCTATTTCATCAAAGCGTTTTTGGTTCTTTCCCTTGCCTGCAATCTCTTCATAATGAATTGTTTTGTGACCCAGATGCTTGAGTGCCAGCGTGTCCATATCGTGACGCGAGGAGGTACTGTCAAGTACGTAGGACTCGAGCATGGTGTCGAATTGTGCGCTCGCTATATCTATGCTGTAGTTGCGAAAGACCGACAGGTCATATTTTAGATTCTGTAGTATTTTTGCAGGCTTCTCACTTTCCAGCACAGGTCGCAGTTCGTTTAGCACCTGATCAATTGCGAGCTGTTCACTGACGCCGTCATAGCTATGGCCGAGCGGAGACGCCGCGGCCACCAACGGCGAGCCAAGGTCGAGGCCGAGATAGCGAGTCTCGAGAGACGGCATGGGTC
>JAHEKD010000441.1 GCA_024638545.1 Gammaproteobacteria bacterium | reverse complement strand
TAACGCGGGAATCAGCAGCTGCAACAGCGGGTACAGGTTTTTGCGTGAAAATTTCACAATACACTCCTCAATAAAAACAGCCAGACCTGAATTCAGCAGGTCTGGGATAACTTATTTCAGCTCTGCCTTAAACTGCGCATACGCTTGTGTTCCAGGTTTCAGCGGGCTCAGAAATTTCCATCTGATATGGGTGTAATCCGCTGGTGATGCAGATCTCATGCGCCCTGTGTCATCAACTACCGTAATGTCACCAGGCAGTCCAAACGTCTTTCCGCCATCAGCGGAAAAAGTGATTTTGGTGCCCGGCCCAAACGCCGAGCCCGCAATAAAGCGCATCTGTTCAGGAATCGGATCGACGACATTGATGTTATCTGCGACTTCCTCTCCCTTGTTGGCAAAAGTGATCGTGTAGACGATGCGATCACCGGGAATAACGGTTGCCACGGGTACCAGGCGGGTGCGTTCAATACCCTGCCCGTCGGTATAGGCTTCCTCTTTCTCTGCAACTGTCGTCATTGAAACCGGTGCTTGCTGGGCGCCAACCGCGACACTTGCAATGGCTACAGAGACGGTTATGAACATGCGGATAGATTTCATCATGTGCTCCCCCTTGCGGGTCAATTGATTACAACTTTAAATTCGACAACCTGTGGGCCGCCGGCTTCAGAAATATCGCCTATTTGCACCGCAACGGCTGGATCAGTGCCGGCGTTAAACTCACCGACATCGGCATCAGGTGCGTCAGTGAGCTGCGTACCATTAAGCTCGATAGTCCCGGGCACATACGTGGTGTGCGCAGGAATAACATCTGTCATCACAACACCGGATGCCACCCCGGTACCGGTTACCGAAACTTCGATGCGATAGGTAATTTCGGCACCTGGCACAGGTAGAGCGTTGCCAAAGGGATCGCTAATGCCGGCCGATTTTGAAACATTCAGGTCGATGGTCTTGATCATGTACTCGCCGGTGTCTTCGCCATCGCCTTCCGTGGCTCCCGCCATCGCATCCACACCCCCATCACCGGCACCGACAAATATTGTGCCGGCCACACCCACCCCTGTGCCTGCTTCAACGTGCAGGCGCGTGCTGCCAGTCTGGGTGTCAACCAAACCGCTGGCTGGTATGTCGTTCAGGACCACTACAGTGATATGCTCGTCCGGACTCAATTCTGGATCATTCGTTCCCGGAATATAGGCGACGTCTGCAGCCGAGAAATCACCGCTGCCATCGGTGTCAAAAAATATCGGGTTCGGTGACAACAACACCGGATCAAAATCATCACCTGGCAGCGTGCTGTCCGCAATCAGCGTAAACGTTTCTGTACCGTTACCGGTATTGGTAATCGTGAACACGAGGCCCTGGTTTGTCTCACCGGGGCCTACAGGTACCTGGCCGCTTTGTAACACGACATCGACGTCGATAATCTCTGCAACCGTCACTACGGCGGTGTTTGAGGACGTGGTGACAGAATTGACACCGACGCTGTACTCGATCCGGGCAGTATTAGCGATGTCGGTACCGGCGATTGTGCCCTCAGCAAATGCGTCAGCACGACTCCACAGGATTCCGGCTGCGCAAAGCAGCTGCCACCATACTCGCTGTTGACGGAAATCTGTCATGAATACTTAAATACCGACGCCCCTTACAGGACATCCCTCTGGCGCGCCTGATCAATAATCAGATGGTCTGGTCATGCGACATAAACCAGGGAAAACCACATACCGATGCACTTTGTCTGAAGGCCGAGCGCCTGATCGCACCCGCAATTGGCCCCCAAGTGACCGGTTACTCAACAATATTCGGATTGTAAAGAGGCCATGGGCTTTTACTTGTGAGAGTCATCACACTTCAAGAGTTCGGTGATTTGCACGTTTTGGCAGAAGCAATTATCCGGCGAACCCTGACTATTTGATCGTTGTATCTAAGGATTTTGCTTATCTTAAAAACAGGTTTTCACACCCGTTAAATTGCGGGCTTAAAATAATTGACACAGTGCAACAAAACTCGTATAGTGCAATGCAACATTTAGTGTTTTGTTAACCACACAGGAGGCCATCATGAATCCGGTCATCGAAAAGATTGTTCAACCCGTTGTAGACGGTTCTGTAAATCTGGCAACTGCCAGCGTAAAGCGCAGCCGCAAGCTGGCTGAAACCAGTTCAGACTGGGTTGCCAAAAGCACGAAGGATGTTGCTAAGGCTTCAAATAAAGGTCTGAAATTAAACAAAATTTCTCACGACATGCTGGCACGTTTGCTCAATGAGCAAAGCCGCCTGGTACAAGGCAGTTTGCGCGGCGTGGCGAAACGCCTCGACGTAGCTGCAAATGCCGACAGCTTTCAGATACTCTGGAGCGATCAGGTCGATCTGATGCCAAAAACCCGTGAGCGCTTAACCCGCGATACCCGCAACGTCATTGCGGTGTTCACGGACACTGGTGCTGAACTGCGGGACTGGGTTGTGGACATTGCCGGTGAATTTGGCAAAGAGAGTGAAAAAGCTGTCAAGCGCACCCGCAAAACAGCGACCAAGCTGGCTCGTCAGCCAGGTAAAAAAGTCTCAAGATCCAAAAAAACCGCCAAAAAGAAGGCAACCAAAGCGGGCAAGACTGTACGTAAAACCGCCAAAAAGCGAACCCGAAAAGTCGCCTAGCAACAACAGGCTGACCGCGTAACTGAAAACGCCCCCACAACCGTGGGGGCGTTTTTTTATCTGGAACCTGCAAAAGTAATACCCCCTTCTCTCGCAGGCGCAATGATTTGCGGCGAACATTCCCTCTTCTTGCGACCGCACCTTCAGGTCGCATTTTATGAAATCCGTCCGATAATTTTTTCACGGTCTCGTTCGGGGCGCCCTGAGAATAATCACCGTAGTGCAAGCATTGGCCGGTTTGTGAACCGGCATCTGTCTGTCATTTTCGATGAGATCGGACGTTGTCCGTGGGTTGGTGTCGGCTCGGGTGAAGATAAAGACATCGGCAAGCACGAAATTGACTCCTGACCTCTTACCAAACCTCTTCATCCGACCCGTTCAAATAGCGCGCAGGAACAGAAGCTGGTGGCGATTATCGGAGGTCTATTGAAGAGCTCCTGATAAAATCGTTAAAGGACGGTTAACATGCAATCAGGAATCTGTCTGACGATGCCGGAGGATGACGATCCCCCTGCGTCGCTATTCTTCATAATTGAATTGTATTGCCTGCGGTGAATTAGGCTGTGGCACACGCCCCAGGCCGATAGAGCCAGCACCCGTGATTTGCAAGCTGTCACGCCGCACAAATTGCTCTTCGCCGGAGTCTTGTTTTACGCACGTTCCATTCGTGCTTTCGTCAT
>JAHEKD010000440.1 GCA_024638545.1 Gammaproteobacteria bacterium | reverse complement strand
ACCATCGCAGATCAGAGAGCGGGTGAATTTGATGTCGTCACCTGTCTGGAAATGCTTGAACACGTTCCCGAAACGGCCCAGGTAGTCAATGCCTGCGCAAAATTACTCAAACCCGGCGGCAGTGTGTTTTACTCGACCCTCAATCGCACTGCAAAGTCATACGTTATGGCAATCCTGGGCGCGGAATATTTTCTTAAACTGCTGCCCCGGGGTACGCACAACCACAGAAAATTTATCCGCCCCTCTGAGCTCGATTTCTGGGCCAGACAAGCTGGATTGACCCTCAGGCACTCGACTGGAATGCACTACAATCCGGTCACCGAACAGTTCTGGCTGGCGCCCGGACAGGATGTTAATTACATAACGTGGTTTGAAAAAACATGAATAATTACGAGGCCGTGCTCTTTGACCTCGACGGAACCCTGATTGATACGGCTCGGGATATGGGATTAGCCCTGAATTTATTACTTAAGCATCACCAACTGCCGAATCACAAAGATCACGTACTCAGGCCACTGGTCTCTCACGGCAGCGCGGCGCTCATAAAATTTGGCTTCGATATCAGTGAATCCGATGCCCGCTTCATTGAACTGCGAGATCAGTTTCTGGATTTTTATGAACAGAACATTGCCGTTAATTCGAGCTTGTTTGAAGGGATGGAAAGCATTCTGCTTAAACTTGAGCATGCGGCCATTCCCTGGGGCATTGTCACTAACAAGCCCGGCAAATATACCGACCTGCTGCTTGTACATTTAAAACTGCACAAGCGGGCTGCAGCGGTTATTTCAGGCGACACCCTCGCCGTTAGAAAACCAAACCCTGAACCGCTTTATGCGGCTTGCGAGCAAATATCATGCGCCCCGGAAAATTGCCTGTATGTAGGCGATGCGCTGCGCGATATACAGGCTGCACGCGCGGCCGGCATGACAGCTTGTGCTGCTACCTACGGTTACTACATGGACAGCGAGGACCCATGGCAGTGGAATCCGGATTTTTTTATCAAAGAACCTTTGGAACTCAATAAGCACATCAATTTCGACCGCCGAGCAAGAAATACGGTATGAACAGTTTGCTTAAACTCGATGCTGATTCACTGGGCAAATCGCAGCTGTCAGACCACACTTATCTCGTCACTGGTGCCGCTAACGGCATTGGTCATGCACTCGCTATCGCACTGGCCGGGTGCAATGCTTCGGTTATATTGCTGGATAAAGATCATCAACAGTTAAACCAGGTTTACGATTCGATCATGCAGGCTGATCACGGTCAAGCGGTTATCGTGGATCAGGATTTAACGCTATTAACACAGCATCACTGTGACCTGCTGGTGACACAAATCGAGACATCATATGGCAGGCTTGATGGAATTATTCACTGTGCTGCAGAAACCGGGCACCTGTCGCCGATTTCGCATTACTCCGAAGATGACTGGTCTAAGGTCATGAGGGCCAACCTGCATTCGCCCTACTTACTTACCCGTGCTTTATTTCCACTTATGACTCATAATAAACCCGCTGCTGTGATTTTCTCATCCGCGCCGCAGGCACTGAGATCCAGCGCTTATTGGGGTGCATTTGCCGTTGCTCAGCAGGGACTGAAGGGGTTGGTTGAAACCTGGGCTGAGGAAATCGAAAATACAAACATTCAGATGTTTATGCTCGATCCGGGTAAAGTTAATACCGGCTTCTTAACTCGACTGTTTCCTGGTTTAAACCCCAATCACTTCCCTGACAGCAACAGTGTTGCACTGAAATATTTACAGCTGCTCGTCCATTCGCAACGTGACCGCAGCCTGCAGGGTAGTTATATCCAGCTAGACGGGCCCGACCTTAAAATTAACAGGCCGATTCCGCCAGACGGCCTTGATTCGCACGCCGCTAATCAGTGAGAGAGACCTGCCCCGCTGTTTGCAGCTGTCCCAGGATTCGTTCAGCAGGCACATAGCCCGGTATGACTATGCCATTATCCAGAACAATATTCGGTGTACCCCTGACCCCACCTTCAATACCGATCTGAAAATGCTGCGCCACCGGGTTATCACATTCTATTTTTTCGATTTCTTTTCCGGCCTTGGCATCAGTAAGTGCCTTCACCTGGTCTTCGGCGCAGTAGGCGGATACAGCTTTATCATAGCTCTCCGTATTCAAACCTGCCCGCGGCCACATTAGATACCTGATTTTAATTCCTGCATCAACTAGCTTTGGGATTGTTTCAAAATGCAGTTTGCGGCAATACCCGCAGTCGATATCCGTAAACACGGTAATGTAGCGCTCACCGTCTTTCGGGCCCATGATGATCATTTTTGATTCTTCCAGGACACTGAGGCTTTTGCTCATTTTTTCAGCTTTATATTCAGACAATAAGCTGACTTGCCGGATCGTATCAAACGCTTCGCCCACCAGCAGATGTTCACCGTTTTCATAGGCAAATATCGTTTGCGAGCCAAGATCAACCAGGTACACACCCTGCATTTCAGATTCTGCGATGCTTTGTATTTTCATATTATCAGGTATTACACCTGCGAGCTTCTGTGTAATCTTATCCGGATCTGCGTTTACATTTAATGCCGTCAATGCAACACTTAATGCCAGAATTTTGAAAAATTTCATTATGACCTCTACAATTGATAATAAGTAAGGCAGGTTACAAACAGGCCCTGAGAGCACACAAACCTATACAAGTTAGTTGCAGCGCAGTTTAAAAAGTTCAATAACCAGGCTATAAAGTCCGACAACAAGTCTGATTTTACTCGCTTTATGATGAAATAACACTGACTACAGATGTTTTATGGTGTGTTAAAATCAGGCCTATGAGAATAACGTTCCTGTCATTTTTGTGTTTATTTTTCACTTTACCAGCACTCGTTGCCGCCGATATCTACATATACAGGCATAAAGACGGTACGGTATTAATTACCGAATACCCGCAGACAGCAAACCCGAATTACACCTTAATGGATGTGAAAATTGCGGGCAAATCCAGCGGCATCCTGCCCAAAATCAATGTGCATTATGCAAATTCAGTGCGACCTTCAAGGCGTGTCAGCAATACGCCCTATGATTCGACCATAAAGGCGATCGCATCGCGTTATGGCGTGGATGACAAGTTAATCAAAGCGATTGTAAAGGTCGAGTCGGCATTTAAACCCGGTGCAGTGTCCCCGAAGGGAGCACAAGGGTTAATGCAGCTGATGCCCGGCACGGCCAGGCGTTATGGTGTGGCTGACAGTTTTGATCCAGTTCAAAATCTACTGGGTGGTGTAAGATACCTCAAAGACCTGCTTTCAATGTTTAATGACAACTTATCCCTGGCACTGGCAGCCTATAACGCAGGCGAAAACGCGG
>JAHEKD010000439.1 GCA_024638545.1 Gammaproteobacteria bacterium | reverse complement strand
TGATTTACGAAGGTAAGGCGCCAGCAGCATGGCCAGCAGGACGTAACCACCAGTCCACCCCATTAAAAAGACAGAACCACCGTAACCCAGGAAGGCAATCAGTCCGGCCATCGAAATAAACGAGGCGGCTGACATCCAGTCTGCGGCCGTTGCCATACCGTTGGCGACGGGATGAATGCCCCTGCCTGATACGTAAAATTCTGAGGTAGTGCCGGCTCTCGCCCAAAAAGCGATGCCGATGTATAGCGCAAATGTCAGTCCGACTACAATATAAGTAAGTGTCTTTAAATCCATAATTTCCCCCTTATTCCTCGTGTGCGCCAAATTCTTTGTCTATTTTCCCCATCGCTCTGGCATAAAAATAGATCAAGAGTAAAAACACATAGATTGATCCTTGCTGTGCAAACCAGAAGCCCAGTTTGTAACCTCCCAAACGTATATTGTTCAAGGGTTCGACAAGTATTATTCCGAACAAATATGAGACTACAAACCATATGATCATACATATAGTCAGGACTCTTAAATTTGCTTTCCAGTAGTCCGCTTTACGTTGTGACATAGTAATTACCTTCGTCCTCAATAAGAAAGTTGATTTTTTGAACTCCTATGTTCTCAATACACATAAAAGCTCAAGTGCTATTATTAATAAAGGCTTAACAATTTAGTATTAGCCGAAAGTATAATTTGTTATGATCTGAGTTTGAGCGTTATAAACCGGGTTTTATACTTGAGGGAGTGAGAATTTAACGTGTTCAGGCTTAATAAAATCCTGATTGCAGATGACCATCCATTATTCAGAGAGGCGTTGCAACAGGCCATTACCAACCATTTTGGTAAGTTGCAGATGCCCAACTGTGGCTCATTTTCAGGCTTGCAAAAAAGAATACTTGAACATGACGATACGGATTTGATCATGCTCGATTTGCATATGCCCGGTGCTGTCGGTTTTTCAACTTTGCATTATCTGGGCATCACACACCCTGAAATTCCGGTGGCCATCATATCTGCAAATGAAGAGCCTGAAGTCGTCTCCAGGGCAATTAAATACGGCGCGAGCGGATTTATACCCAAATCAATGTCCATAGAGAAGATTATTCACGCAATTGAAAGCATTTTGGACGGCGAGATATGGATGCCGGAAACTATCAGCGCTGAGCTGCAAACCCTTGCAGATGAAAATGACGAATTTTTAGAGCGGCTTTCAATACTGACACCCAAGCAATTCAGGGTTTTGATGATGCTGGTTGAAGGCAGAACGAATAGTGAGATTGCTGATGAAAGCTTTGTAACTATTGCAACAGTCAAGGCGCACCTGAGCGAGATTTTTAAAAAACTTGAAGTCAGTAATCGTACCCAGGCCGCAATGATTGCGGCAACATACCTTGAAATTGCAGATCCGAGTGCAGAAATTCTGACCTAGTCCGCATTTCTCACCGGACTAATGTCCGGAATCTGTCCGCCTCAGGCAAATTTATGCACAGGTTCAGATGTTTTGGCTTGAATTTTAGTTGTTCTAAGCATCAGCTTTCTCAGGGCGGCAGGGTTAACGGGTTTTCGCAAATATTTATAGCCGACATGTGTTGCCTTAAGCTTGATTTCCACGGATAAGTCCGCTGAAATTATGATGGCAGGAATTGTGGATTCAAAGTGCTGGTGAAGGCGGTTTATAACGTCGATTCCATTTTCATTATTCAAATGATAATCGACAAGCAACAGTTCAGGAACATAATCGCTGTCTGTTAATTTGTCGATGGCTTCCCCGAAACCGCAGGCGCAAACTGTATTGCATTGCCAGACGTCCAGCTGTGTCTGCATCGCATCCAGGACATTTGTATCATTGTCGATACATAAAACATTTAAACCGCTGATTGCCGTAGTATTTTTTGCAGTTATTGGCGCCTGTATGCCCGGATACGCAATGACCTGATTTGAATCACTATATTCGCATTGTAAAGCGAATACGCTGCCAATATTCGGTCGGGATTTAACATCAATTTCAAGGTTCAGCAAAGTGCATATACGTTTGGCAATCGCCAGGCCAAGCCCAATGCCTTTCTGGTTGTCGTGTATTTGATTGTCCAGTTGCTTGAATTCGTCAAAAACGACATCAAGATCATGAGCATGAATACCAACGCCGGTGTCATGTACCTCTATGCGAAAAAACTTCTCACCTGTTTGTTTGGACTTCCTTCTGCAACCGACTGTGACCCTGCCACCGGGGTGAGTATGACGAAGCGCATTAGAGATGAAGTTTTGCAAAACGCGACGTATCAAAAGCGGATCGCTGGTTGTGCACAAACTGGTGCCTATACATTTTAATTTAATGCCGCTCTCCGCAGCAATCACGCTAAACTCCTCAGCGAGCGTCTGTAAAATATCGTTAATGCTGAAAGTTGTGTTATTTGCTGCCAGGGCACCACTGTCTAGTTTCGAGATGTCCAGCAGCGTGTGTATGATTTCTTCAGCTGAACGAATCGAATTATTAATTTTGTCGCTCAGGCCTGACTGATCGTTAATTTGCTGTGCCAGTGCTGATGTGAACAGTCTTGCAGCATTCAGCGGCTGCATTACATCATGATTCACAGCGGCCAGGAATTGATTTTTACTGCTGATAGCATTTTCCAGTTCATGGTTGACTTTTGACAGTTCGAGCGTACGGCCTTCGACAATTTTTTCAAGATTCTCATTAATGATTCGAAGTTCCTGCTCGGTGCGTTTGAGCTCGGTAATGTCAGTGAAACTGGTCACATAGCCAACGTTGGGCATCGGTTTACCCTGGATGTGTATTACCGCTCCATCGTTCCTGTAGTGTACATATGAGTGTGGATTTCCAAGACGCATATCCAGCAGACGTTGATCTGTTTGTGCGAGCGACTTATCTTCGCTATGCTTGTTGATACTGTCATTATGATTAAGCACCTCTGCAATTGGGCGGCCGATTCTGATCAGGTGTTCAGGATAGTCATGAATTTCAATATAGCGTGAATTCCAGGCGATCAGCTGCAGGTTTTCGTTAACGACACTGATACCCTGATCAATATGTTCAATGGTATTAAGGAGCAACTCCTGATTAAAGTGGACGGCTTGCGAGGCCTCGTCAACAATACTAAATACGTCTTCAATTGGCAGATCTTTTTTTCGCAGCACCGAACTGATAATCAGGCGAGCAGAGGATGCGCCAATCGCGCCTGCCAGCAAGCGTTCTGTGAAGCTTACCAATTCAGCATCTGCTTTCTCACTGGCGGTCAGGTCCGCTGAATGTTTCCGGGCATATTTGGAAAACGCAAGCTGGGTCGTTTTTTCACCTACAAATTTTTCTGCTAGCAGACGAAGCTCTCCCACAGCCACCG
>JAHEKD010000438.1 GCA_024638545.1 Gammaproteobacteria bacterium | reverse complement strand
AGGGTTATTGAGACAACAGGGCGTGGCGAACGTGCATTTGATATATATTCGCGGCTCTTAAAAGAACGAGTCATTTTCCTGGTGGGCCCCGTTGAAGATAACATGGCCAATCTGGTGGTCGCGCAGTTATTGTTTCTGGAATCAGAAAATCCTGACAAGGATATCCACCTTTACATTAACAGCCCGGGTGGCGTGGTCAGCTCGGGACTGGCGATCTACGATACCATGCAGTTTATCAAGCCGGATGTCAGCACAGTATGCATAGGACAGGCTGCCAGTATGGGGGCAATTTTGCTAACCGGCGGGGCAGAAAAAAAACGTTTTTCACTGCCATATTCGAAAATCATGATTCACCAGCCACTGGGTGGTTTTCAGGGACAGGCTGCCGACATTGATATCCACGCACGTGAGATCTTGCGCATGCGTGAGGAACTCAATGGCATACTCTCAAAACACAGCGGTCAGGATATTGAAAAAATAAAACGCGATACGGACCGGGATAACTTTTTATCCAGTTCGGAGGCAGTTAAATACGGTTTGATTGATGAAGTGATTAGTCACCGGGATCAAAATGCGAGCGTATAATGGCCCAAATTATTGTAAAATACTTGCAATAAATCTAAAAACATAGCATCTTTACAATAGAGATAGATCGGCTAGGTGGTTTAAGTGGCAGACGATAAAGAAGACGATAAAGGCGAAAAGTTACTTTATTGCTCATTTTGCGGGAAATCCCAGCATGAGGTGAACAAATTGATTGCTGGTCCGTCAGTTTTCATCTGTGATGAATGCGTAGATTTGTGCCAGGATATCATTCATACAGAAGAAAAAGATGCAACTACGAATCGGGAAGGGAAATCAGATTTTCCTGTGCCCCAGCAAATCAATGAAAGTTTAAACCAGTATGTCATCGGGCAAATGGAGGCAAAAAAAGTCCTTTCGGTTGCCGTTTATAACCACTACAAACGAATTGAGAACGACGATCAAAAAGCAGACATAGATATATCAAAAAGTAATATCCTGCTCATTGGACCCACCGGTTCCGGAAAAACCCTGCTTGCTGAGACACTTGCCCGTGAATTAAATGTACCTTTCACCATCGCTGATGCAACAACATTAACTGAGGCCGGTTATGTCGGCGAAGATGTTGAGAATATAATTCAAAAGCTACTGCAAAAGTGTGATTACGATGTTGATAAAGCCCAGATGGGCATTGTCTATATTGATGAAATAGACAAGATATCAAGGAAAGCGGATAACCCGTCAATCACCCGGGACGTCTCCGGAGAGGGTGTTCAGCAGGCTCTGCTCAAACTGATTGAAGGTACCGTTGCGTCCGTCCCGCCCCAAGGTGGTCGGAAACATCCGCAGCAGGAATTTCTGCAGGTTGATACTCGTAATGTGCTTTTCATTTGCGGAGGTGCCTTTGCGGGCCTGGACAAAGTGATACTGGAGCGCTCTGAGAAAAGCGGTATTGGGTTCGGGGCTGATATCAAGAGCCAGGAAGGTTCTAAAAATATTGGGGAAACTTTACGGGAGCTTGAACCTGAGGATTTAATCAAGTATGGATTGATACCCGAGTTTGTTGGCCGTTTGCCAATTATTGCAACCCTGGAAGAGCTTGATGAAAACTCATTGATTGAGATACTGGTAAAACCCAAAAATGCGCTAGTTAAACAATACCAAAGACTAATGCATTATGAGGGTGTAGAACTCGAAATTCGAGAAGATGCCCTGTCAGCCATTGCACAAAAAGCAATGAAACGAAAAACAGGCGCGAGAGGTTTACGCTCGATTCTTGAAAGTGCATTGTTATCAACTATGTACGAGCTACCTTCAATGCAGGGTGTTAAGAAAGTAATCGTTGATTCTGGAGTGATAAATGAGGGATCAAAACCACTATATATTCTCGCGGACAAACAATCAAAAGCTGCATCCTGACCACTTTCTGAGATAATTTACACATCTTGACCGAGCTCTAGGAAGATTTTATTTGGCTCATAATACGCCAGGCGCTATATTTGTTAAATATATGGATTGAGATATCACTTCCCAAACCCCATATTGGAGTTATAGAAAAATGCTGTAGTTATGTAACTGCGTTATTTGGAGATTTATGAGCAAGCAAACAAAAGATTTACTAAACGATTTATACCCTGTTCTGCCGTTAAGAGACGTAGTGGTCTTCCCGCACATGGTCATACCGCTGTTCGTCGGTCGAGAGAAATCAGTCAAGGCACTTGAAAAAGCGATGGACTCAGGCAAACAGATTTTACTTTTATCACAGGTCGATCCGACAGTAGAACAACCCGCTATCGCGGATCTGTACACGACCGGTACGGTTGCCAATATTCTGCAGCTGCTAAAGTTACCGGACGGCACCGTAAAGGTCCTGGTAGAAGGGGATTTGCGAGCAAAAGTAGAGGAATTTGTAAATGACAAAGACTGTTTTATTGCGCGCATCACGTTTCCCAGATCCCAACCAATGGATACCAAGGAGGAAGAGGTCTTAACTAGATCAGTTCTGACTGGATTTGATCAATATGCCAAGCTGAATTCAAAAATTCCACCTGAACTACTCTCATCTGTTTCAGCAATTGAGGACGCAAACAGACTGGCGGATACCATTGCAGCGCATCTAACGTTAAAGCAGCTGGATGAGAAACAAAAAATCCTTGAAATGGACGACGTGCGCGAGCGCCTCGAGTATATTCTCGGCATGATGGAATCAGAAATTGACTTGCTGCAGGTGGAAAAACGCATTCGCGGGCGAGTAAAAAAACAGATGGAGAAAAGTCAGCGGGAATATTACCTGAATGAACAGATGAAGGCGATTCAAAATGAGCTGGGTGAAATGGAGGATGCGCCAAATGAGATTGATGAATTAACTAAAAAAATAGAAGAATCCGGCATGTCCAAAGAAGCCAGGGAAAAGGCGGATGCGGAACTTAAAAAGCTGAAAATGATGTCGCCGATGTCTGCAGAAGCAACGGTAGTCAGGAATTATATTGACTGGCTTGTATCCGTCCCGTGGAAGAAAAAATCGGCCATACGCAAGAATATCGGTGCTGCAGAGCAGGTCCTTGATGAAGATCATTATGGATTGGAAAAAGTAAAGGAGCGCATCATCGAATATCTTGCGGTACAGCAACGCACTAAAAAACTTAAAGGCCCCATCCTGTGCCTGGTAGGGCCTCCAGGCGTCGGTAAAACTTCGTTAGGGCAGTCAATTGCCAGAGCAACTAATCGAAAGTTCGTACGGGTCGCACTCGGTGGCGTCAGAGATGAGGCAGAAATTCGTGGCCACAGAAGGACCTACATTGGCTCGATGCCGGGCAAGATTATTCAGAGTCTGA
>JAHEKD010000437.1 GCA_024638545.1 Gammaproteobacteria bacterium | reverse complement strand
ACCACTATGGCCAGGCGTGTTGTTATTATCGGTGTTAATCGGCTGCTCAAATAATTCTGATCAATCACCACGGATATCTGGACGCTGGTATACCGAAATGCAGGCCCTGGAAGGAAAAGAATTGTATGAAACCAACTGCATTGCTTGTCACGGTGTTAAGGGCAGGGGGAGCGTAAGAGACTGGCAGCAACCGCTTAAGGATGGCTCTTATCCTCCACCGCCGTTAAACGGCAGTGCTCACAGCTGGCATCATCCGAAAAAAGCCCTGGTTCACACCATTAAAAACGGTGGTCTGGCGCTCGGCGGAAAAATGCCCGGTTTTAAAGACGAATTAAACAATGAGCAGGTTGATGCACTGATTGCCTACATGCAGAGCCTGTGGCCCGAGGATATTTATCGAAACTGGGAGTCACTTAATAGATAAAGCTAATACACCATGCCTTAAGCACAATGTTAGCTTATTTGTAAATGACTCTCGTTTATCTTCGACCCCAGCCGCGTTTTTCAAACAGCATGTTTTGGGTGTTTGTATAGTATTCAGTTTTTGGTTCAGCGATTAGAATACAGCTAAACTCATCCCAGATGCCCTGGAGCATAGCTGTTGCTTCAACCGCTGAGGCACGGCAATCGTAGATCGTGGTTGACATTCCCTGCCCATCTTCGCGCCAGGCGGTGTAATACATAAAAATTTAAGGAAGGGAGTCACATTTCCCTTTTTGTTCAGCAGGCAAGGCGGTCATTTCCTCAATACATGACGGATCGATTTGATAGGTGGTGATCCTTGCATACATGATAATTACCTCTTTAAACTGTTTGAAACAGCAAGCTTAAAAACCCAGTCCCCTGAAATCAAGCTGCCTGGACAGTAATTGATAAACAAAAAATAATTGCTCTCATCTGTGTGTAACACACCGTGATATTTAAAATTTACTTTTCAGCCGCGCATGAAGAAGATCAGTGATCAATAGAAATCCTGTTGCTGATTTTCAGCGTTGCCTGGCTGCGATAGATGTCAACTTAGCAGAAGGTGATCTGTCCCCGGTATCTGCCAGCCGTGGAAAGGCTTTAAGCAGTGCAGGCAGATAAATCAGATCAAGGATGAGTGCCAGAAAGATGGAGAGTGAGATGAAAATGCCGAAATGTGCTGTGGGCAGAAATTTCGATGTAGCCATGCAGGAGAAACCGACCACCAGTATCAGGGTTGTTCTTAAGATACTCCTGCCGACAGACCGTAACGCATCATCGAGCGCTTTGTCGGTGGAATGGCCATTGCGTTTGTTTAGCATGATCCGGGAAATGAGGTGGATGGTGTCGTCCACAACAACCCCAAGCGAAATGCCGCCAATTAATGCTGTGGCGATATTAATTTTTATGTCCAGCAACGACATGCAACCCAGCGTAACTGCCAGAGGAATAATATTAATGAGCAGGCCGATGAAACCAAGCGCAAAAGAGCCGAAAATGAATGGTAAAAACACCGCCAGGAATATCGTAATAAGTACCAGTGTGAGAAACTGTGTTTGACTAACCTGTGTATCCATGTTCGCCCAGAGTGTGGTTGTGCCGGTGATTTCCATTGATACGCCTTCAGGCAGGTGCGACTGCTTTAAATTGTAAAGCTTTTCCCTGAAGGCGTTTAATTCACGAGAACTCATGTAGTGAGTCATAGCAATCAATTGTACATCGCCGGATCCTTGGGTAATAAAATCAGTGAGATCATCGTTGCCGCTGAGTTCGCTCAGTAAAAGCAGTTGTTCAATTTTGGACTTGCTGTATTGATTCAGTGATTGACCATTATCACCGTTAAACGCCAGGTCAATTTCGTTTAAAAAGTCACTGCCGGATAACAATTTAATGACCTCCGGTTGCTGTTTTATCGCCGCTTCCAGTGCCAGTGTTCCGCTAAGCGCTGCGCTGCTGGAATAGGGCTTTTCTTCAGCGTATCGCAAGTGGATGACGACGGGGTTCTGCGCAAAGCCAGCTGCTTTAATCATCTCGTATGACTGTGTCGTCGCATGCGAGCCTGAAAAGAACCTGATGTAGTTGGTATCCACCTCCAGCCTTGCCAGGCCGAATGCTGACACCGTCAGGACTGCAACCAATGTCATCACAGGCCAGGCATGCGTTCTTTTTAGCAGTGAAGCGATGGGCATATCTTTGTGTTTGCTGTTGGCAGGCGATTGAAGTGTGTCCGGCCATAGCATCAGGAGCAAAATCGGCACGATCACCAGGTTTGCCATGCAGGCCAGCGCCAGACCGAGTACCGCAAACGCACCGAGCTGGAAGACAGGGTAGACGTGACTGGTTGTGAAAGCACCGAAACCGACGATAGTGGTAAGCGTTGTCCATAGGGTCGGTTTATACAGGCGATGCAGGGTCATACGCATTGCCCGGACACTGCCGTGATTTGCACGCGAGCTATGAAACTCGGTAATAATATGGATAACACCCGCGACCGAAAGCGCGATGAGTATGGTCGGCAGCATAACGGTGATCATGTTGTACGGGATGCTGAGAGCTGCCAGCAGGCCCATGGTTGGCACTGCGCTGGTCACTATGACGGCGTACATCACCACCAGGTTGCGGATGCTTCTTAACATTATAAAAGCGATCACGGTTAATAAAACCGTTACCAGGGAATAGAAAACAATGACATCGAGTTTAGCGGCGCGGTTTAGTTCCGCGTTCACGACGGTGGTGCCGGCCAGTGCATAGCGTTTTATACTTTCATATCGCTCCAGGATGGCGTAGATCGAATCGATCAGCTCGATGCGATAGGCAGACTTGTCGTTGATTAAGTTGGCGTTTTGAATCAGGACCATGGTGTACTGGTCATTATTACGCAAGATTAAATTGCGCTCGAAAATGGGATTACGTTCCAGCTGTTTCTTAAATTGCGCTAGCGCCGTATCGTCCTTTGAGACTATTTCGGAATAGAGCTGCCGGTAATCGAGCAGCTCGTCGTTCGAAATAAAGTTGTCGCGCACGTTGGTGATTGAGGTTACTTTCACGACATGCCTGAGTTTGCCAAGATCGCTGGTTATCTTATCAAGCTCATCTAAAAAGTCAGGACTATAAATCGATTCGCTCTGCAGAAGTAAAAGACTCCACTCTTCCTCACCAAAGGTGTCGTTATATGACTGGTAGGCAAGCAGATCGGGGTCATTCTGATCGAACCAGATACTGACAGAGTTATCGATAATGGGCTGCTCAGATAATAGTAGTTTATGTGACAGAAAAACCAAGGCGCTCAACAGCAGGGCGGCCCAGCAGGTAAGAATCTGCTTGCGCCGGCGAATCAGGAATGTCAGGTATTGCGCATTCCTGTTTCCCGGTCTGTCCGGATTAATGTGCTC
>JAHEKD010000436.1 GCA_024638545.1 Gammaproteobacteria bacterium | reverse complement strand
TAACAGTCGCAATAGGCGTGATTATCGCAGCCTGGCTGATGTTACGCCAGGAGAAACAGCGGCAAAAGGACATGCAACTGGCCGCCGCAGACAAGCTTGATTTTAATAAAGATGTTTTTGAGAGCAATCAGTAGCTCAATCGATACTATCTCTTAACTCCACTGCATAACTTTCAATGACACACTGCCTGAACTGATTATTGAATCGCAAACAGAGCTTGTTCAGGCGAAACAGATAACCACCTATCTAAACAGCTGATCGCGGACGGGGGAATGACCAACATAAGCTGTTTACACAACAAACTTAAATGCCGGTTTTCATCATCAATATATTAGCCCGCATTTCTCACCGGACTTCGTAGCGAGACGGTTAAAGGATGCGGCCTGTATGGTTTTTACGACCAAAGGCCGGCATTATGTTATCAGCATATGTGCCGGCACAAGGGCCCGCAGGCATCGTTGACACGATGTCGAGGACCCTGACTGAGTAAAATGCCCACAGGGCGTGGCAAGGGACCGTCGCAGTAGTAGGGTGGTGAGAAATGCGGGCCAGACCTGGCTTTTTTTATTATTCGTCATCTATCTTTTTAAATTCCGCCTCAATCGGCTGCTTATTACTCTGACCTGTTTCTGGATACGGCCCCGAACCAGCCTTCATAATATGTACTCTGGCGGATTTTGAAATTCGATCATAAATTATTCGTCTTATGGGCGGAATAAGTAATGTAAATCCCATTGCATCGGTAAAAAATCCCGGCGTCATTAAAAAAGCGCCTGCAATCAACAGACAAAAACCGTCAACAATTTCTTGCGCGGGAATTTCATTATTTCGCACTTTACCCTGAAAACGCGCAAAAGTTTTAAAACCCTGTCGACGAATCAGGTACGCCCCCAGAACTGCCGTAAACACGACTGAGAATATTGTCAGCGGTGCGCCGATAATAGAACCCACCTGAATCAGAATATAGATTTCTACCAGTGGAACCAGAAAAAACAGAATAAATAATATTGGAAATAAATTCATCGCTAATTATGTGTTGTCATTCATCCATGGATAGGGTCTAATGCGCTGCTGTGCGAGTTCCCTCACCTCGAGTTAAAAAAGGAGTTTAACATGCCCGCAGTAAATCAAGCCGGTGTTTACCTGCCGTTATCAGGTCTGACCGCGTTTCATATAATCATTATCGCTGCCAGCAACTATCTTGTACAAATACCTGTGACTGTGGCGGGTTTTCACTCCACCTGGGGCACATTCACATTTCCGCTTATATTCCTGGCGACTGATCTGACGGTCAGGCTTTTAGGAGCTAATAACGCCCGCAAGGTTATATTTAAAGTATTGTTACCCGCACTAATCGTATCTTATATTGTCTCGGTGCTGTTTTTCGAAGGTAAATATCAGGGTACGGCAGGCCTGGCCACATTTAATAGCTTTGTATTTCGAATTGCTGTAGCCAGTTTTATTGCCTATGGTGTTGGCCAACTGGTTGATATTGTCATTTTTAATCGGTTGCGTGAAAAAGCGAGCTGGTGGATTGCACCCACGGCATCGACGGTCTTTGGCGCACTAATCGATACCTTTGTATTTTTCAGTATTGCATTTTATGCTTCAATCGATGCGTTTATGGCAGCCAACTGGGTAGAAATTGCCTGGGTGGATTACGCCTTTAAATTACTTGTTAGCATAGTCTTTTTTATTCCGGCCTACGGCGTCATCATTAATCGCCTGTTGGCCAAAACAAAAAAAGCAGTTGAAAATCACTAGCCCGCCTGCGTACATACCCCAGTCCATCCTGGATCAGCTATTTCCCCTTTTGCAAGGTACGAAAGGTCACTGCCGCGGCCACCGCGAAATACACAATTGCCAGATGAACCGGCAGGCCGTTAGGCCCGAACAGGGTCATCGACCAGCCACCTGAAACGGATCCGATCAAGGCCCCGATTCCCCACATCAGCGCAAAAGCGGCTGAGCCACTGATAAGTTCGCTACCCTCAAAGCGTGCGCCTAAAGAAGCGAGCGAGACGGTGTAGACGCCATAACCCGTTGTGCCGGCAATGACGATCACCGGCCACATCCATGTCGTTGTCATCACAAACGGAAGCAGCAGCAACATTGATGCCGCAACTACTGCACACCCAAGCAGGACAATGCGATGGTTAAATTTATCGATTAACCATCCTATCGGAAACTGGAGCACGGAATTGCCAACGATCAGCGCCGTCAGGATATTAGCTGATGTTGCCAGCCCCAAATCAAACTGCAGTCCATAGACTGGCAACAGCGAAAGCGTTGCCGCATCAAACACGGCAAATGCAAGAACACAAAGCAGTAGTACTGGCGCTTTTGGGATAAAGTACCTGACACCGGCAGACGCATTCAGACTGTTTTCCTCGGCTGGCCCCTCACGAACCATACTCAGCGGGATGATACCTATAATGATGACGACGGCACCGATCAAGAAGGGTAACCAGCCCTGGATACCGATGACGCTCACCAATGCAGGACCCGCCCCAAAGCTAAGCGATAATACAGCGCCGTACACAGCAACTATCTTACCACGGTGGCGATCACCGGAAAATCCAACTATCCATGCTTCACTTAGAACAAAAAGCGTCGATAATGACATGCCGTGAAACAGTCGAATGATGAACCAGGCCCCAATCTGGTCAAAAATCTTGTAGCAGAGAATCAGAATCACAGACATCACGGCCGCTATGATTGCGACCTGACGTGCGCCGAATCGTTTCACTGCCCTTGGAATCATCGGGGAAAACAGCAAAATGCCAACCGGCATCATCGCTGAATTCAGGCCGATCAAGTTCGCCGACGCCCCACGCGACTCCAGAATCAGTGAAAGCAGCGGGTAAGTCATGCCAAAGGCAAACCCAAACACCGTGATCGCACTGCATGCCGCAATTAGGTTGCGCCGTAACATATGTGTGTAATCACATAATAAGGTGGTTAAATCACCTGAATCAGTGCCTGTTCAAATGAGGTTACGGTACGGTCAATATTGTTCAACTTATCGAGTCCAAAGAGGCCAAGCCTGAAGGTTTTGAAACCATCTGGTTCATCACACATTAAAGGCACACCAGCAGCGATCTGCATGCCTGCCTGTGCAAATTTTTTACCGTTCTGTATTGAATCATCGCTGGTGTAACTGACAACCACAGCAGGGGCTTTGAAGCCCTCGGCGGCAACGCTCTGGATACCGTTTGCTTCCAGGAGATCGCGAATCCGCTCACCCAGTTCCACCTGCTTTTGTTTAAGTGATTCAAAACCAATCTGCGCTGCCTCATTCATGACGGCACGAAATTTTATCAGCGAGTCTGTCGGCATGGTTGCATGATAGGCATGACC
>JAHEKD010000435.1:2965-3361 GCA_024638545.1 Gammaproteobacteria bacterium | reverse complement strand
TAATCAGCCCTGACTGATTTGCGACCTCCCTGAGTATCAGCACTAATACGCGTGTCATCGAATATAAAAACAAGATCAAGATCTGCATTATAGGAAAGTTCTGATGAACCCAGCTTGCCATAGGCGATTACAGCAAAAGGGTCCTCATCACCATCGCAAACCGGCTTGCCGAATTTAGGCATTAATTCAAGCTGGCATAGTTTAACAACCTGATTGATGATCGACTCGGCTACGTAAGAAATATAGCGGCGAATCTGACTGGCATCATACTGGGACTGAAGATCCGCCATGGCAATCTGCAAGATACAGGAGTGATGAATTTGGCGCAACATGTCATGCTTCAGCTCTTCGTCATTTTCATCAACCATTCTGGTTTCAATTAAATTTTCGATATCA
>JAHEKD010000435.1:0-2955 GCA_024638545.1 Gammaproteobacteria bacterium | reverse complement strand
ATATCATTATTAAATGAGTAAAGATCTGTTCTTGGATTGATTAGTGTATCAAGCACAATCGGATGATCGGCTATCCACTTACTTACCCATGGACTGGCAGCACATAACTGCACCAACTGCTTACAGGCTAGTGGAAACTGATCGAGCAGGGAAAGATACGCAATTCGCCCGCCTATGCTGGAAAGAACTTTCAGACAACGGTTCAGTGCCTGCTCAGGTTGAGCCTGGTTCGCAACCAGTTGCAAAATTTTAGGAATCAGTTTATCGAGAATTTTCTGCCCGCGCGCCTCCAGTGACCGGTAAGCTTTGCTCTTTACATATGCAGTCAATACGGTGGCGAATTCCTTATTCTTGAGCTCAATCGATTCAGCGCTTTGATTATTGATGATCTGGTTCCACAGTAATTGCCACCGGCTAGGCGTCTGTTTGTCATCAGCCTTGCTGTGTAAACGGGTAAACTCCGCTTGCACAAAATCCCGGCAGGCGTCGAGCCGCCTGCTAAATGCCGGCTGCTGGAAACCCATGCTGGCAGCCAAAAAAAGCCTTTCCTGATCGTCAACAGGCAAATCATGTGTTTGCCTGTCGTTTTTCATCTGCAGGCGATGCTCGACGCTGCGCAAAAACAAATAGACCTGGTAAAGTTTATGCGCGGTTTCATGGTCAATTTGTCTCGCTGATACGAGTGCAAACAGGGCAGCCTTCAAAGACCGCGTTCTTAATGATGAATCTCGGCCACCGCGTACTAGTTGATGGCTTTGTACGATAAATTCAATTTCGCGAATTCCGCCCCGACCCAGTTTTATATTTTGCTCCTTACCACGTTGGCGGATTTCCTTATTGATCATGGCTTTCATTTCTTCCAATGATTCATAGACCTGGTAATCAAGATATTTTCGATAGATAAATGGCCGCAGTTGCTTTAGAAATGATTCGCCGGCTTTAAAATCTCCGGCCACCACCCTCGCTTTGATCCAGGCATATCTTTCCCATTCCCTGCCATGGATCTGATAGTAATTCTCCATTGCAGAAAATGA
This sequence comes from Gammaproteobacteria bacterium, assembly GCA_024638545.1. Classification (GTDB taxonomy): domain Bacteria; phylum Pseudomonadota; class Gammaproteobacteria; order Arenicellales; family JAHEKD01; genus JAHEKD01. The sequence continues at coordinate 1,921 of JAHEKD010000435.1, read as the reverse complement.
CATTGCCAGCGGGCCGCTGTGTCCGTTTGGCCGTAATCGCATGTCGACCCTGTACACCTGACCATCATGATCAATCTCATTGAGTGTTTTGATAAGTGCCTGTCCCAGCTTAATAAAAAATTCATTATTACTCACTGAATTATCGCCATTCGTATGCCCCGTTGCCGAATAGGCAAATATCAAATCAATATCAGATGAAAAATTCAGTTCACGCCCACCGAGCTTGCCGAGACCGAAGACAACAAAATGCGCATTTTTACCGGTTGTTTGTTCCACGGGATCACCGTGTTTCCTAGACAGGCGAAGAGCATGTTTTTCAATAGCCACCTGCAGGCAGGCATCCGCCAGGTCTGATAAATCTCGAATGGTTTGTTCGGTACCGCAAAGACCGGATAATTCGCGCCAGACAATTCTGGCCATTTCAAGATGGCGAATCTTCCTTAAAGCCGTATTGAGTACCTCTATGTCCTCAAGGTCGCTGCATATTTTATGCACTTTTTTGACCAGGTAATCATCTGTATAGTCGCGTTGTAAATCGGATGTGGAGATGAGCTCGGCCATGTCGTGGCCATAACGTCGACAGGTATTGGTGAAAAATGAACTGAAATACAGAACACCGGGCAAATGCTCAAGTAATGGTGATAAATTAATAAATGGCAGTGATTGTTTTACCTCATCTGCCAGATGTTCTACCAGCAGGTTCGCTTTCTCCCTCTCAGCGCGGGGCAGATAATCTAAACAGACAGGTTGATTGGTTACAGTTGTTTGCTCAATCAAAATACCGGCATCTGAAAATCAGGAGAATCAGGATTATTTTCAATTTCAGGATTTGGTGGCACTCCGTCTTCAATTTCTCCATGGTCATCCAGTTGTGCTTCCAGCGCCGCCCTGGCCTCTTCATCAAGTTCAGCTTCGAACTGATCCTCCAGTAGCTGTTGCTGTATATCATCCGGCAGAGAGTCGAACTCAGCGGTTTCGAACTCAATCGGTGCCGGTAAAGGCGGCGAATAGGCGCCCTCAAAAGCCGCATTATTTAAACCTTCCAGTCCTTCGGGCAGTTCCAGCTCAGGCGGCAGTTCGGGTATTTCATTGAGATTTCGATTGAAATTCGGTTGATTGGTATTTCGACCGCTGTTATTCAGTGAGTTACCGCTGTCAAGTCCCGGACGCTTGATGGCAATGATTTGTTCATTGCCATTATTGTCGATCACGACACTTTCACGATCCACGCTTTGCAATACCACTTCAGGTTTGCCCAAATCCTCACCAATCCGATACAATTTTTCCGGCTTGTTATCCACTTTCAGCACTGCGGCTGAAAAATTGACGTCATTACTGGCTAAAAGACCAGTCACAGTGACACTGATATCAATTGGCCTTGAAGTGGCTTTATTCGGCTGCGCTTGCTGCTGTTTTCGTCTATTTTCCTCATCACGTTTGCGCTGTTGATTGATCAAGTTATTATTATTGCTCGTCACAACAACCTCGGGCGGCCGGCCAAACAAATGCGTTTGCGTGAGCAGCTGAATATTTACAGGGTCCAGTTCGACAATGGCCTGTGCAGGCTCTACTGCTTCGGCGTCACGAGGTAATTTAAATTCAGTAATTGCGCTGTAGACTGCAAACAGGCAGAATAATCCTGCGAATGCAATCGCCAGCTTACCTTTGTCCAATGAAAAATCCTGCATAATTTATTAGCTTATCTACTTTATTCTAAAAAATTTTACCTGAACATGTTATCTGTATGTTGATGAATAAATCGCTAGGCATAATGCCTGATTATACGCCTAAAAGCCGCCCGTTTTCGATAAACCACCCGTTTGTTAGTTTTCCTGATTATACCTTTTCAGTTAATCAGTTCATCCAAGGTCCATGATTTCACACAATTCCAGCGATATTTGCTGAAAAAAACGTGTTTGTC
>JAHEKD010000434.1:2812-3362 GCA_024638545.1 Gammaproteobacteria bacterium | reverse complement strand
ATCATAACAACGGCCACGATTGCGTCGTTGCGCTGCTTTTCTTTATCGGCGATGGTCCATCCCGCTTCTTTGACCAGGGTGGTACGGATGATGAACAAGCCTGAAAACACTGTGGTGCCGACCATTGATGCGATGACGAGGAACGGGCTGTCGTTCTTGTTTGCCGGGATGTCCGGTAGTGTCGGCACCAGCCCTTTGAGAATTTCGATGGGCGGCGGCATCAGGATAAAGAAATTTAAAATAAAACAGGCGGCCATAACGGCAACGATGACTGCCAGACTGCGTTCGAAAAACTGAGTCTGTCCGTTCCAGAAAATAAAATAAACCAGCGCGACAAAAAAACCGGCGAACCACACCGGATGAATCCCGCCATCAACGAACGATTTTGACCATTCCGAGCTGACTTCCGCGACGATGCCCATCACACCCATCACGCTGCCGCAGACACCGGCCGTCAGGGCCAGAATGAAAAAGATGCCGACCAGGGGATGAATGTGTTTGCGAAACGCCTGCAGTGCCGTTTCGCCTGTCACCAGGGTAAAGCGACCGT
>JAHEKD010000434.1:0-2802 GCA_024638545.1 Gammaproteobacteria bacterium | reverse complement strand
CGCCTTGGCCATGGCGGTGACACTGCCAGTGCCGATATTAAAGCCCAGCAGGAAAATTCCGGGGAGAAATAAAGCAAGTGATTTTGACAATGTACCGCGCATAGCGCCTGTATCCCTTTCATTCAAGTGCGTGATAAAATCTGGTATTTACTGATCTAGAACTCAAGATTAACTTGATAGAAAGAAAAAAAGGAAGCCATCGATGATGGCTTCCTCTTGTTTCGATACTTCACTTTCGCTGCTTAGAAGGTGTAGCTGGCACCAAAAATAATGCGTCTATCGGTGATACCCTGATAACACAACAGCGCACCTTCATTGACACATGATATCTCAGCATCTTCCTCGGTAATATTTACCGCATCGACACTCAGCGTAAGATGGTCATTGACAGCATAGGCGGCGCTGGCATTGAGCTGTCCTCGAGCTTCCTGAACACCCCTGAAGCCAAGCGGATCGAACACATTGCCGGTGCCTGGCAAGTCATCCGTCCTGAATTCGCTACGCCAGGTGTAACGGGTTCTCGCCGTGATGCCATACTTCTCGTAGAACAGTGTGATGTTGTAAGCGTCTTCCGACAAGTTCAACAGGGTTGCCGCTTCACGACTCACCGGATTGGTTACTGGGTCGAAACCTTGTAGCGCAAAGATGTTTTGCGCACGTGTCTCACCGATATTAATGAAACCGGTGTTAGTGTCCTCATCCTGGCGCGTGTAGTTAGCAACCACACCAAAGCCCGATGCCCAGCCGAGTTTATCTTCGAACTGGCTGAGGTTGTATTGAAAGGCAATTTCAATTCCCGACTGAGTGGTCTCACCCGAAGCATTGAATCTCGTGGCGTCTCCAACACAGACTCCTCTACCCGAACCGAAAATACCTACGTCTGTATTTGAGCTGAAAACACCGCCTGCCTCACACACAGGACCAATGGTGTCGCGTGTATCTGGAGGAACGACTCCTGGGTCACCAGGTCCACCAGGCTGTTGTACAAGATCACCAAACAGGCTGCTACGCGTTTTATGAAAATAGCCCACACTAAAGACAGCTTCTGGAGCAAAATACCATTCCACAGACAAATCAAAGGATTCTATTTCTTCCGGTTTCAAATCAGGATTACCTACCCTGGAGACATCGTTCACACCACCTCGACCCGGAAACGTTCGTGCGGCCGTCAGGAACTCGAAATCAGGACGGTTAATATCGTGATAATAGGCCCCGCGAATAACTAAATCCTCTCTGACGTTTGCCACCAGGTTCAATCGCGGTAACAGGAAATTATACGAACTGCTCGCGTTGACCGGCGTCAAATTACCAGTAACAACATCAACGCTATTGCTGAATGAGCTAAAGTCAGTATCAACGTAACGCAGGCCGAGATTACCGCGGAAGATGCCTCTTTCAAAATTCGCCTGGGCATACAAAGCGTTTGACTTTTCTTCAACATCAAAAAACGCTGATTGTTGCGACATAAGTACTGTGCTGATTGGGGTTTGCGTGATACCGGCTGCGGCAATCGCTGCATTTATTGTGGCCACCGTCTGTTCTGCATTACTGGCAAGCTCCGGATTGAAATGCAATAAGTTATTTATAAACAAACTGCTTCCGGTCCCATCTCCAAAGTTATCCGGGATGGGGGTAAGAAGGCCCGCGATCGCAGCACCGTTTAAGCTGTTGTCGAAGTTGCTGGTACCACCGGCACTAGCCCGTCTATCGTCTCGCAGAGAGGTACGGTTATTATGTCGAAAACCAAAATCTACAGAAGTAATAAAGTCATGGTCCAGATCGTAAGTAAAGTCCGTACGAAACGTATCTTCTTCATTTTCTCTATAGTTGTTGCTGTATGTACCGCCGTTGTCCATTACATAGTTAGCAGGATTGAGCAGGTCGGCAACGCTCGGCGCACGCGGATCGGCAAAATTAATTCCAAAAGCTATCCCATCGCGTAGGTCAAACCTGATCGGTGTGCCATTTTCATCGCGTGTCCCAAACCGGTCCGAATTCGGATTAATAAAATTAAGCGTGAGCGACAAGTTTGGATTACTTGTCTCTGATTTTACTTTGGATATTTCTGCACTGCCAGACAGCGACCCTCTTTGAAAATCACCGCCAAATCGAACAATACTGCTGTCGGTCAATCTTGAGCCCGAATCCATGGAACCCCGGAGGAATGGGGCGCCACGGTCGACGACCGCATCCGTCATTTGTTGCGGAGTGAAGGTTCCTGAGGTGACCGCCATAATAGTACCGAGGTTCTGAGGGCCATTTGCTCCCTGTACGGTTCCCAGATTGAACGTGTCAAACGTATCGAAATTGGCCCATATATCGTCAGCGCCGTCGCCACGACCATTAAGTCTGCTAATGTTGGACACTTGCGCTCTGGAGCTTTCTTGTCGACGCTCCTGATCGTTAGTAATCACATCAAGAAAGAGCGTTACAGTGTCATTCGGCGCCCATTCAAATGAAGTTGCCAGGTTTTTTGTTTCATATTCCTGATTGATCAGGACCTGGTTCAAAAACTGAACACCCAGAAAGTGAGTTACCCCAGCCGGACAGGTAGTTGAACCATTGGCGCAATTAGTCGGGTTATCACGATCAAGACGAGGACGGAAATGACTAACATCCGACTCGGTATAACTACCACTGACAACAACACCAAATTCGCCATTATCAGTGTCCCAATTCTTACCGAAAGCACCAGAAATTCTTGGCGTTATTCCATCAGTAGTCAGGCTGCTATCTTCACCTTGAATGCGAATAGAGCCTAAAGTTTCCTTCAGATCAAGTGGTCGGATAGTTTTCAGATTA
>JAHEKD010000433.1 GCA_024638545.1 Gammaproteobacteria bacterium | reverse complement strand
AATGACAGAGGGTTTAGTGCTGTCTGTTGGTGCAGCATTTTTAAACATTCTTTTTTGTTCAAGCGCTCGAATACGCTTTTCAGTCTGAATGCGTTTTTGCTCCTTAACTGCCACCTTACATTCCTCAACACCTATGGTGCCAGACATATAAACGGTTGCCATACCGGCAAGCGTAATAATCAGAATCATGATGACTGCCGGCTCTAAAACGAAAGGCTTTGATGAACCGTGATCACTCAGTTCTCCCTTGGCGATTTTTGCTGAAATATTATCATTCGATATATCACGACGTTTTTTTACTTCCATCAGTGCGGCAAGAAACAAGGTTATGGCAACTATAACCACAGCCAGTGCACTTATCGATGGATTAATACCATAACGCACTTTACTGGCAAGTACCGTTGTTAGTGTGCTTTCGGACACGATTGTAAAAACTGTTGTATTGTAGTTTTCGAATGATGCCAGGAATGCCAGCACTGAGGCTGAGCCGATTGCAGGTTTTAGGAATGGCAGCAGTATTTTCCGGAATGTCTGAACGTGGGTTGCTCCAAGATCGAGTGCAGCCTCCTCCTGCACAGGGTCGAATCGCTGCAGCCGGGATATAAAGATCAGCATTGTATATGCCGAAATAAAGGTGGATTGGCCAATAATCGTCAAGAAGAAACCGTTGTAAAATATCGAATCCCTGCTAAAACCGAGCATGTAACCTATCCGATCCCAGAATAATAGGGTTGAAATACCAAGTACAACCCCCGGCACTAATATAGGAGATATAACGACAGTATAATAATAAGCCCTTAAACCGGCACTTACCTGCGTCAGAATCAACGCACCTGCGAGTCCAATGGGAACAGCTAGCAATACAACGCCTATTGCTATAAACACGCTATTGCGCAAACCTTCCATAAGACGCACATCGTTTCTAAGCACATCAAACCACTCTACTGAAAAACATTCCCAGGGGGTGACCCGCGGAAACGCAGAGCTATTAAACGCGGTAATCCCCATGATAATCAGCGGACCGAACAGATATGCAAAAAACACTAATACAAACGCAATTAGAAAAAAGCGCTTGGCGTCATGTCCCATCAACGCGCTATTTCTCCCAGTTTTACTTTGAACACTTTCATCATGATCAGGACAAATGCTATACAAGAGGCCAACAGCACTATCGCATATGCCGATCCGCGAGCCCAGTTGCCCGCTGCATTAAATGCCTGATAGATAACCTGCGTAAACCAGAGACTGCTCGGGCCACCAAGTATTTGAGGCGCTGCCAAAGCACCCGCTGTCAGCATAAATACCATGGTACAACCTGAAGTGATACCCGGCTTGGCATGCGGAATAACAATCCTTCGATGAATACGAGTCCATGATGCACCCATATCTCTGGCGGCCTCAATCTGGTTTTTATCCAGGCTTTCGATTGCGTTATAAATTGGAAAAATCATCAGCAGTATGTATGCATAAGAGAGGCCTGCCCACAAAGCAATATCGTTACGGATAAAATCAAAGGGTTCATTGAGCACGCCAATGGCAAGCAGAAAATCATTAATGATTCCACTTGATCCAAAAAGAATCTTAAATGAAAAAGCCCTCAGGATTTCATTGACCCAAAACGGGATGATCAATGACAAGGCCATTAAACGGCTCCAGCCTCCCTCTGCCTCATGGGCAAGATAATAGGCAACCGGATAACATAACGCCAGATCGATCAATGTAACAATAATGGCTGCCAGTATTGTCCTCACAAACACGCTCAGATGTACTGTATTCCATCCCTCTCCCTTGGCACTGCCGGTTACGAGGTATTTATAATGCTCGACTGTATAATGATGTGTTTCTGTCCCCCATTGAGGTGGAGGCACATTCGCTCTCAGCGAGAAGTCAACCATGTACAGCTGTGGTAATACAATCATCATAAAAATCCAGAAACCAACAGCCAGCAGAAAAAATAAACCTAATGTTGTGCCGTTTTTACGAAAAAAAGTTTTCCAGTATTCACTCATGGGATTATTACTCGCTGGCTAATGGTCCCTCGGGTAGAGCAGTCGCCAGGTCACTCGGGAAACGCAGATGGACCTGGTCACCCGGATTCAGATGCAGCGTTGAGCCCTCATTGATCATTGATAACTTTATTGCTTTCTCGCTGCCGTTGATGTCAAAAAACACCTGCCAGAGATTACCTTCAAATTCATGCTGTCTTACCCTGGCAGCAAATGAATTTTGCTGATCTGTATTCTCTGCAAACTTCAGCGATTCCGGGCGTACGAATACAAACGCCGTATCGCCAACCTTTAGACTGGAATCTTCAGTCATATTGCATTTCGCCTGTAATTTGCCCACAGAAGTATCAACGACTGCATAGTTATCTGCAATTTCGACAACTTTACCCGTAAACAAATTATTTTCGCCGACAAATGAAGCTACGAATGAAGAATTTGGTTTATCGTAAAGGCTGTTACCGTCTGCAATTTGCTCAACGATTCCTTCACGAATAACAGCAACATGATCAGACATCGTCAGCGCCTCGCCCTGATCATGAGTGATATAGATAAACGTAATGCCAACCTTTTGCTGAATTGAGCGAAGTTCTGTTCTCATGTGCTGGCGAAGCTTTAAATCAAGTGCAGACAGCGGTTCATCAAGCAGTAAAACCTTGGGCTCTGCTGCCAGCGCTCTGGCAATGGCAATCCGCTGTTTCTGACCGCCAGATAACTCACTGACCATCTTTCCGCCCTGCCCGGGCAAGGCGATCAATTCCAGCAGCTCGTCTGCCTTTTTCATCCGCTGGGCCTTGCCCATTCCTCTGACTTCGAGTGAAAATGTGATGTTTTCCCATACCTTCATTAGGGGGAACAACGCCAGGTTTTGAAAGATGAGGGCAGTAGGTCGTTTGTTGGGACCAATTCCAACCATATCTTCACCACCGATCAATACACGGCCTTCGCTAGGCTCCAGAAATCCGGAGATCGCTCTGAGCAATGTTGTCTTCCCGCAACCGGATGGACCCAGAAAGCTGAAAAATTCACCTGCCTGGATGTCTATATTTGCTTCGCGAACCGCGACAAAATCACCAAACCGTATCCATACATCTTCCAGCTGCACGCCTGCGCTCATCGATGTGTCCTCTTATGTGTATAAGTCTTTGTTAATTATGTGATTAATTTCTATCTGGATTCAAGACGACGCAAATACAATTCGGGATATTTCTCAGGCTCATGACGCTGAGAAATATCCCGCACCCGGCGTCTGACCAGGTGCGGGAAATGAAAATTTATGCGCTTTTGAATCGTTCCTCAAACTCGGTTCGCACATCGGCATACCATTGGGGCTCTTTGGGCCATGGATTCAGGTTACTCAGCGC
>JAHEKD010000016.1 GCA_024638545.1 Gammaproteobacteria bacterium | reverse complement strand
GCTGGTTGATGGTGGTATTTTGATTTGATCGCGTGTACTTGATTAAGTTATAGATATCGACACCCGGCTCATTGACGTTTGTCTCATCATCATTAACACGCACTACAATGCGGCTCGCATCAACCAGGTCAACAATACCGCCACGTTTCGCCGTTACTGCAACACCAGAATCTCTGGCTACGGTTCGTTCAATACCCGTGCCAACCAGCGGCTTCTCGCTTGTGACCGTCGGCACCGCCTGGCGCTGCATATTCGATCCCATCAAGGCGCGGTTCGCATCATCATGCTCAAGAAAAGGGATTAATGCGGCAGCGACCGACACAATCTGCGACGGCCCCACGTCGATAAAATCAACCTGATCCGGTGTCGACAGCGTGAATTCATTCCTGTATCGGCAGGATACCAGATCATCCGTCAGTTTGCCGGCATCGTTATGCGTCGCATTGGCCTGGGCGATGACGTACTTGCCCTCCTCAATTGCAGACAGATAAACCACCTCTTCGGTGATAATGCCTTTGACCACCTTTCGGTACGGTGTCTCAAGAAAGCCGTATTCGTTGGTGCGCGCATAGACAGCCATTGAATTGATAAGGCCGATATTCGGGCCCTCGGGTGTTTCAATAGGGCAAACGCGGCCATAGTGAGTGGGGTGTACGTCACGCACTTCGAAACCGGCGCGTTCACGCGTCAGACCGCCCGGGCCTAATGCTGACACGCGGCGCTTATGGGTGACCTCAGATAACGGGTTGGTCTGGTCCATGAACTGGGAAAGCTGGCTTGAACCAAAAAACTCCTTGACAACAGCCGATACCGGCTTTGCATTGATCAGGTCCTGGGGCGTCAGGTTATCTGTTTCAGCCATGTTCAGCCGTTCCCTGACCGCGCGCTCAACACGAACCAGGCCGACGCGGAACTGGTTTTCGACAAGTTCGCCGACCGAGCGAACGCGCCTGTTGCCCAGATTATCTATATCATCCGTTTCGCCCTGGCCATTCTTAAGCCCGATGAGCAGCTTCATCACATCGACGATGTCCTGCTTGCTCAATGTGCCCGGTCCCTCGTCATTATCCCGGCCCAGCCTGCGATTCAGCTTCATTCGCCCGACAGCAGACAGGTCATAACGCTCGAGGTTGAAAAACAGGTTGGTAAACAGAGCCTGGGCGGCCTCTTTTGTTGGTGGCTCACCCGGTCGCATCATTCGATAGATTTCAATCTGCGCATCTAGCTCGCTGTTGGAAGGATCAATACGCAGTGTCTCAGAAATATAGGGACCCCGATCCAGGTCATTGGTGTAAATGGTCTCAACTTTTTTGATGCCCATGGTTTTCAGCTGATCATAAATCTCCAGGGAGATAACTGAGTTTGCATCGGCAATAACTTCACCCGTCTCTTCATCGATAATATTGCTTGCAAGCGTGCGGCCCAGGAAAAACTCGACAGGCACTGAAATTTTCTTGAGATTTGACTTCTCCATATCACGGATATGTCTAGCGGTAATGCGACGACCCGCCTCAACTATGATATTGTTTTTAGAATCAACCAGATCAAAGGAGAGCTCCTCACCCCTGAGCCTGGATGGGATGAACTCCATGCTGATTGCGTCATCCTTGCCAAATGTAAATTGATCATTTTCAAAAAACAGTGCCAGAATCGATTCCGTATTAAACCCCAGCGCACGCAATAAAATGGTTGCCGGCAGTTTTCGGCGTCTGTCAATGCGGATATAAATCAAATCCTTGGGATCGAATTCATAATCCAGCCAGGAACCGCGATAGGGAATCACCCTGGCGGAAAACAGCAGTTTTCCCGAGGCATGGGTTTTGCCGCGATCATGGTCAAACAGAACACCGGGCGAGCGGTGCAGTTGTGAAACGATAACACGTTCGGTACCGTTGATGACAAACGTGCCGTTATCCGTCATCAGGGGCATTTCGCCCATGTAGACTTCTTGTTCCTTGATGTCCTTGACTTTCCGGTTTGTCGGCGTGCTGGTTTCACGATCAAAGATGACCAGACGCAGAACCACTCTCAGGGGTGCGGTATAAACCAGGCCTTTTTGCTGGCATTCACGCACGTCAAACGGGGGCGTCTCCAGCCGGTAGCTTACGAATTCAAGCATTGACGAGCTGTTATGCGCTTCAATTGGAAAAATCGATTTGAAAGCCGCCTGTAAACCCTGGTCGACACGCTGTTCGGGAGGCGTAAATTCCTGAAGATATTTACGATATGATTCAAGCTGCGTTTGCAACAGGTATGGAATTTCCATCACCGGGTTTTTACGTTTGCTAAAGCTTTTGCGAATACGTTTTTTTTCCGTAAATGTGTAAGTCATATAGATACCCTGGGGTTTGCCCTTTGATCCAGATTTATTAGATGCAAAAATAACAATACACACCGTCAACCAGACCGGATCGGCAGGCTGACGGTGTGATTAACTTTTTGAATGCGTATAACAGTATTGTTTAGTCTAAACCTATATTTTAGTCTAAGAAAAGCTACTTTAGTTCAGCGCTTGCGCCTGCTTCCTCGAGCTGTTTTTTAATGTCTTCAGCTTCCGATTTGGCTGCCGCTTCTTTCACGGGTGCAGGTGCTGATTCAACCAGGTCCTTGGCTTCTTTCAGGCCCAGGCCCGTGATCGAGCGAACGACTTTGATGACGTTTACCTTCTTCTCACCATAAGAAGTCAGAATAACATCAAACTCGTCCTTCTCTTCGGCTGCGCCTTCCGCAGCCTCACCCCCGGCAGGTGCGGCTACAGCAACTGCAGACGCCTGTGCCGTGACGCCAAATTCTTCTTCCATCATCTTGATCAGTTCGGCAATATCCAGAACTGATTTTGCTGATATTTCTTTCAATAATTCTTCATTACTTAAAGCCATGATAAAAAATTCTCCAAATATATAAATTTAATGCAGTAAAAAATCCTGCGTTTTCTAAAAATATTGTTAACTAGGCAGCCTCGGCTTCTTCCCTGCTCTTTTGATAGGCAGCAAGGGTGCGCACAAATTTTCCAGGTACTTCGTTAAGTGTTTGAGCGAACTTCTGCACCGGTGCCTGCATTGTTCCCATCAGTTTAGCCAGTAATTCGTCGCGGCCGGGTAATTTTGCCAGAGCCTGGATATCCTGCATCGTCATTTCGGCACCGTTCATGGCACCGACCTTGATTTGCAGAACTTCGTTATCTTTAGCAAAGTTACTCAGCACTTTTGCAACTGCGACTGGATCAGCTGATGCGGCCAACGCAATTGGACCGACAAAGTGATCAGTTAAACACTCAAAATCAGATCCTTTAACCACACGTTTTGCCAGGGTGTTTTTCAATACGCGAACGTAAACACCCGACTCACGTGCCTGTGATCTGAGACTGGTCATTTGAGCAACGCTCAGGCCACGGTATTCGGCCAGCACGGCAGCCTGAGCGTTAGACATAGCGTCTGACACTTCAGCAACCAGGGCTTTCTTATCCTCTAGATTGAGGGCCATCTTGAGTTACCTCCAGTTTGTTAACGGTTGCCCAGTTAAGGAGAGTCCTTGCGAGGGTTCACCGTCTGCGCAGGATAATCAGGAAGATCGATTAAGCTTTGAAAAACAAGCTCCTGCGGTCTTTGACTTGCCTGAATGAACGTCATTACCGACGCTGCATTCAGACACCCAAAATCGTCTATACATCAATGGTTGCGCGATCAACCCGGACACTTGGACCCATGGTCGATGACAGCGTCACGCGCTGTAAATACTGCCCTTTGGCGGCAGCCGGCTTGGCCTTGACCAGCGCTGTCATTAATGTCAATAAATTCGCCTTTAAGTCATCTTCCGAAAAAGACGCCTTTCCAATGGAGGCATGAATAATGCCGCCTTTGTCGATTCTGAACTGGACCTGCCCGGCTTTCGCATTGGCGACAGCGGTTTTCACGTCTGCTGTAACCGTGCCCACTTTCGGGTTTGGCATCAGGCCACGCGGCCCCAGAATCTGACCCAGTTTGCCAACAACCCGCATGGTATCCGGTGTGGCAATCACCATATCAAAATCGATTTTTCCGTTCTGCACCTCTTCTGCGAGGTCATCCAGGCCCACCAGGTCTGCACCCGCTTCCTTGGCCTGCTCTGCCTGATCGCCTTCTGCAAAAACCGCGACCCGCACTGTCTTGCCCGTACCGCTGGGCATGATCGCTGACCCGCGCACATTTTGATCGGACTTGCGTGCGTTAACACCCAGGTTGACGGCGACATCGACCGATTCATCGAACTTTGCCGTTGCGGTTTGCTTGACGAGAGAGAGGGCTTCATCAAGCACGTAATACTGGTCGTGATCGACCTGCTCTGCAAATTTTTTTGCGCGTTTGGAAATTTTAGCCATCTGCCTTAACCCTCCACGTCTATGCCCATGCTGCGGGCGCTACCGGCTATAATTTTGACAGCCGCATCCATGTTATAGGAACTTAAGTCGGGTTCCTTGGTTTTGGCAATTTCCTCTAATTGAGCGCGCGTCACCGTGGCGACCTTGTCTCGATTAGGTACCGAACTGCCCTTGGAAATACCAGCCGCCTTCTTCAGCAATACCGCAGCAGGTGGTGTTTTTTTGATAAATTTAAAACTTTTATCGCTATAAACGGTAATCACGACAGGAATCGGAAGGCCCTGCTCGAGTGACTGGGTTTCAGCGTTGAACGCTTTGCAAAACTCCATGATATTCACACCGTGCTGACCCAGCGCCGGACCAACGGGCGGACTGGGATTAGCCTGTCCCGCCGCTACCTGCAGCTTGATATACGCATCAATTTTTTTAGCCATGTTTTACTCCCAACGGGTACATGCGCCGCCAGGCTCCCCGTATTAAATTAAGAATTTGTAAAATAATTACAACTATCGTGAACGTTTGTTCGCAGATTTGAGGCTCGCGTAGAGCGAACGGTTCACGTCACTGCCCGAGGCTCGACCAAACCCCCTGACTGAATCGAAGACAATATATGTCAGTAAGAATCGCATATCTATAGATCCTGTTATCCTTTTTCTACCTGTCCGAAATCCAGCTCGATGGGTGTGGAGCGTCCAAATATGGATACCGATACCCGCAGCGTGGATTTTTCGAAATTTACGTCCTCAACCGTGCCGTTAAAATCCGCAAAAGGCCCTTCAGTCACCCTGACAACCTCGCCCGCCTCAAACGAAAACTTGGGCTTGGGTTTTGCATGACCCTCTTCTACCTGCGCCATGATCGCCTGCGCTTCTTTTTCTGAAATCGGGGCTGGTTTTGATGATGTGCCACCGATAAAACCACTCACTCTTGGAACACTTCTTACAAGGTGCCAGGTGTCATCATTCATTTCCATTTCAACCAGGACATAACCGGGGAAGAATTTTCGCTCGCTGGTTCTCTTCTGACCGGCTTTCATTTCGACAATCTCTTCTACAGGCACCAACACCTGTCCGAAATATTCCTGCATACCTGCGCGTTCGATATGATCTTTCAAAGATTGTTGAACGTGTTTTTCATAGCCTGAAAAAGCCTGAATCACATACCAGCGTTTTTTACTCATCAACCTTAGCCTTTAGATCAAAATAATTATTTAAACGCCCAGTACCCAGCCATAAATGACCTTGACCAATAGCGCGTCAACCATCCATATCAACAAGCCGATTAAAATGACCATAACGATAACGACCATGGTTGTCTGCGTTGTTTCCTTACGTGTCGGCCAGACAACCTTTCGAATTTCTGTTCTGGAGCCTGTGATAAATTTCCATGCAGCCTGGCCGGGACCTGAAGTCAGGATAATTAACAAACCGGCAATCACACCGCCAACAACCATCGCATACCGGATTAATACCGATATGTCCGGAAACTGGTAGAATCCAACAACACCTGCAGCGATTGCCGCCAGCGCAACTAAGATTTTAACTTTATCTAACACTTGTTTATATTAATTTAAGTTATTTACTAACTTTTAAATGGCAGGCCAGGAGGGAATCGAACCCCCAACCTGCGGTTTTGGAGACCGCCGCTCTGCCAATTGAGCTACTGGCCTGTAGTGCAGTCAAGCGGGTAACCCACCCGGGTTACCCGCTGCAGTGCAAAACGGTTGACTGGTAATCCCTGAATCAATCCGGTTGATAAGAATTGAGGGCCAAGCTGATCAAGATCAAGGCGGGAAACGCACCCAACAGCAGCGCTGTTGCGAAGGTTTTCAACGCAGAGATCGACTAATCTGGTCTCAAGTTTTTCAATCATGATTTGTTCAGAGGTTCCCACTTCACTTTATTCAATAATCTTGGAGACGACACCGGCCCCCACTGTGCGGCCGCCTTCACGTATGGCAAAACGCAAACCGTCTTCCATCGCAATCGGCGCAATCAGCGATACCGTCATCTGAACATTATCGCCCGGCATCACCATCTCCGTGCCGCCCGGCAGTTCACACGAGCCCGTCACATCCGTGGTCCGAAAGTAAAACTGCGGTCGGTATCCGTTGAAAAACGGCGTATGACGACCACCTTCTTCTTTACTTAATATATACACTTCCGATTCAAACTTCGTGTGCGGCGTGATCGAGCCCGGCTTCGCCAGCACCTGACCGCGCTCAATATCTTCACGCTTGGTGCCCCGTAACAGTATGCCCACGTTATCACCCGCCTCACCCTGGTCCAGTAACTTGCGGAACATCTCAACCCCCGTTACCGTCGTCTTGACCGTGTCCTTGATGCCCACTATCGCAATCTCTTCGCCCACCTTGATTACGCCACGCTCAATCCGGCCCGTCGCCACCGTACCTCGTCCTGAAATCGAAAATACATCCTCCACCGGCATCAGAAAATCACCGTCAACCGCGCGCTCCGGTTGCGGAATGTAGCTGTCTAACGCTTCCGCTAACTTAACAATCGACGGAATTCCTATCTCCGAATCGTCACCTTCCAGCGCCTTTAACGCGCTGCCCTTGATGATCGGCGTGTCGTCACCCGGAAATTCATACTGGTCCAGCAATTCGCGTACTTCCATCTCAACCAGCTCCAGCAGCTCTTCGTCGTCAACCATGTCGGCCTTGTTTAAAAATACCACAATGTGCGGAACGCCCACCTGGCGAGCCAGCAAGATGTGCTCGCGGGTTTGTGGCATCGGCCCATCTGCCGCTGAGACAACCAGCACCGCACCGTCCATCTGCGCTGCACCGGTGATCATGTTCTTCACATAATCCGCGTGGCCCGGACAGTCTACGTGTGCGTAATGTCGACCTCCAGTCTCATACTCAACGTGCGAAGAGGCTATCGTGATCCCGCGCTCCTTTTCTTCCGGTGCATTATCAATCTGGTCAAAGGCCGTCGCACTACCGCCATACTTCTCTGACAATACCTTTGTCATCGCCGCCGTTAATGTCGTCTTGCCGTGATCAACGTGTCCAATTGTTCCCACGTTAACGTGGGGCTTGGTGCGTTCGAATTTTTCCTTAGACACTTTAAATAAACCTCTTTAAAATTAACTAGCTTTTTTTAGCACAACTTCAGTCACATTGTTCGGTGCCGGCGCATACTTGGTAAACTCCATGGAGTAGGTAGCACGGCCCTGGGTCGCTGATCGCAATGAGGTTGCGTAACCAAACATTTCAGAAAGCGGCACTTCGCAGCGAATAATCTTACCCGCCGGCGCCTCTTCCATGGCCACGATAACGCCACGGCGTGAATTCAGATCGCCATTAACTGCGCCCATGTAATCTTCAGGCGTGACGACCTCAACATCCATAATAGGCTCGAGCAGCACCGGTTTGGCGCGCCTGCTGCCCTCTTTAAAGGCAATCAAGGCGGCGGATTTAAATGAAAACTCAGATGAATCGACCTCGTGGTAGGAACCGTCGTACAGCGTGACTTTCACATCGACTACCGGATAGCCGCCGAGTACGCCCGAGGTCATTGCTTCAACAACACCTTTCTGCACTGCCGGGATAAACTCACGGGGCACAACACCACCTTTGATGGCATCGACAAATTCGAAACCCTCACCGCGCTGCTGCGGCTCAATTCTCAGGTAAACATGACCGTATTGACCGCGGCCACCCGTTTGCTTGGCATATTTGTGCTCCTGCTCGACCGCTTCCCTGATGCTTTCTCTGTAGGCAACCTGCGGTTTGCCAACGTTCGCTTCAACATTAAACTCGCGTTTCATCCGGTCGATAATAATATCCAGATGCAGCTCACCCATGCCGGAAATTATGGTTTGGCCCGACTCTTCATCAGTGTGCACACGAAACGACGGATCTTCCTGTGCCAGCTTGCCGAGGGCGACACCCATTTTTTCCTGGTCTACCTTGGTTTTTGGCTCGACGGCCTGGGAAATAACCGGTTCCGGGAATTCCATCCGCTCAAGCGTCACGACATTTGCCGGATCACAAAGCGTATCACCTGTGGTCACCTCTTTGAGACCAACCGCTGCCGCAATATCGCCTGCGCGAACTTCCTTTAATTCCTTGCGGTCATTAGAGTGCATTTGCAGTAAACGGCCAATGCGCTCTTTTTTGCCCTTGACAGGGTTATAGACCGTATCACCGGATTTCATCACTCCGGAGTAAACCCTGAAGAAGACCAGCTGACCCACAAACGGATCGGTCGCGATCTTGAAGCCCAGCGCTGCAAACGGCTCATTATCATCAGAATGGCGTACCACCTCCGTCTCATCCGCGTCATCAGCAATGCCCCTGATTGCAGGAACGTCCAGAGGATTCGGCATAAAATCAACAATGGCATCCAGCAGGGCCTGTACACCTTTGTTTTTGAAAGCCGAACCGCAAAGCACGCAAACGATTTCGTTGCTGATCGTTCTGATCCGAAGGCCTTTTTTAATGTCTTCCACGGACAGGTCACCCGTTTCGAGATACCTGTCCATTAATTCTTCATTGGCCTCTGCAGCTGATTCAAGCATCTGCTCGCGATGGGCCTCAGCATCAGCCTGCAGGTTTTCCGGAATATCGCGCTCCTCAAAATTAACACCCTGGGTTGCATTATCCCAGTAGATGGCTTTCATTTTAATAAGGTCTACAACACCTTCAAAACTGTCCTCAGCGCCGATTGGCAACTGAATCGCAACTGGAACACTGCCCAGGCGGGTTTTAATCTGGTCAACACAGCGGAAAAAGTCTGCGCCTGCCCTGTCCATTTTATTGACAAAACACATTCTGGGCACGTGGTATTTATTTGCCTGACGCCAGACAGTCTCTGACTGTGGCTCGACACCGCCAACTGAATCGAAAACCGCAACGGCGCCATCAAGAACGCGCAACGAGCGCTCAACCTCGATAGTGAAGTCGACGTGGCCCGGGGTATCAATAATATTTATGCGATGCTCCGGGTAGTTTTGGGCCATGCCCTGCCAAAAACAGGTGGTCGCTGCGGACGTGATCGTAATGCCGCGTTCCTGCTCCTGCTCCATCCAGTCCATGATCGCATTGCCGTCATGAACTTCACCGATTTTGTGAGAAAGCCCGGTATAAAACAGAATACGCTCGGTAGTCGTTGTTTTACCGGCATCGATGTGCGCCATAATTCCTATGTTTCTATAACGCTCTAAAGGTGTTGTCCGTGCCACTTTTTTTCTATTCCACTGTAATTAATTAGAATCGGTAATGCGAGAAAGCCTTGTTCGCTTCCGCCATGCGGTGAACGTCTTCACGTTTTTTAGCCGCGCCACCGCGATTCTCCGAGGCATCCAGCAATTCACCGGCCAGTTTCACAACCATTGAACGCTCGCCACGTTTACGTGCGGCTTCAACCAGCCATCTCATCGCCAGTGCGTTGCGCCTGGAAGGCCGCACTTCTACCGGCACCTGATAGGTGGCGCCGCCAACACGGCGGCTCTTAACCTCAATGATCGGCCGTATATTTTCCAGGGCCTGGTTAAACGTATCCAGAGGATCGCGTTTATTGCGCTCTTGAATAATGTCGAGTGCACCATATAGGATCTTTTCTGCAACAGACTTCTTACCGTCTTGCATAATGATATTCACAAACTTTGTTATCGTCTGATCACGGTATTTTGGATCAGGCAATATGTCTCGTTTTGGTACTTCGCGTCTTCTTGGCATCAGATTTACTCTTGCTACTAATAACAAAACACCACTTATGAAAAAAGCAGTGTTATAAAAATTCGGTCCAACCTGGGCTGCAGGTTGATATTATTTTTTAGGACGTTTGGTCCCGTATTTTGAGCGACCTTGCTTACGGTCTTTCACGCCGGATGTATCCAGAGCACCCCTGACCGTGTGATACCGTACACCCGGTAAATCCTTCACACGTCCACCGCGAATCAATACGACTGAGTGCTCTTGCAGGTTGTGACCTTCACCACCAATATAACTAGTCACTTCATAGCCATTAGTCAGGCGAACCCTGGCCACCTTCCGTAACGCCGAATTGGGCTTCTTTGGTGTCGTTGTATACACACGGGTACAAACGCCTCTTTTTTGAGGGCATGCCTCTAAAGCAGGAACATTGGTCTTTTTGACCTGTTTCTGTCTCGGTTTTCTTACTAATTGGTTAATTGTAGGCATAGTTAGTTCATTTCAAAAAAATACCCTGCACATCTTCTGTACAGGGAGCGGCGATTCTAGGCAACAACACCGGTTTTGTCAATATAAAACCCATATTTTGTATGGGATACCGGGGTTTTTAGCGCCTTCAAATTAAAACGGCAGCAGTTGCTGCTGCCGTTCATGTTCAAATATGCTTATATCAGGCTTCAGACGCCTCGGAAGCGAAAATGTCTTCTGCAGAAGGCTCATCTGTCGCGACCTCTGAGAACGCATCTTCAAATGCCTGTTCAGCACTGACTTTTTTGCTTAATCGGCGCTGCTCATGATAGGCGAGCCCGGTGCCCGCAGGAATCAGGCGCCCCACAATGACGTTCTCTTTGAGACCTCTTAGATGGTCAATTTTGCCATTAATTGAGGCTTCGGTCAGAACCCGGGTGGTTTCCTGAAATGATGCTGCCGAAATGAAAGATTCGGTTGTCAGCGACGCCTTGGTAATCCCCAGGAGCATCTGGCTGTACTGCGCCGGGTTTTTACCCTGTTTGATGACTTTTTCGTTTTCTTCAAGCAGGATGGAGCGCTCGATCTGTTCACCGGGCAAAAACGGGGTGTCACCACCGCGGTCAACGCGAACCTTGCGCAACATCTGGCGAATGATGACCTCGATGTGCTTGTCGTTGATCTTGACACCCTGCAGTCGATAGACATCCTGCACTTCATTGACGATATAGTCGCAAAGTTCCTCCACACCGCGCAGGGTTAGAATATCCTGCGCAACGGGTGGTCCATCAACCAGGACTTCACCTTTATTCACGGTTTCACCTTCGAATACAGCCAGCTGCCGCAGCTTGGGAATCAGCATTTCATGGGTTTGACCATCTGGCTGCGTAATTACCAGCCGGTACTTGCCCTTTAGCTCCTTGCCGAATGAGATAATGCCCGAGACTTCGGCCAGAATTGCAGGTTCCTTGGGTTTACGTGCTTCAAACAGCTCTGCAACGCGCGGCAGTCCACCAGTAATATCACGCGTTTTTGATGATTCCTGGGGAATTCGTGCCAGCACATCGCCCTCGCCAACCGTTGATCCGTCGGTGACCATGATGATCGCACCCGGCTGCAGCTGATAGCGCGCCGGCATTTCAGTACCGGGTATTAACAGGTCATTACCTTTCGCATCCACCAGCGAGATCATTGGCTTAACGCTGGCTGCCGTGCCGCGACTTTGGCGGTTATCCAGCACAACGTAGGTGCTTAATCCGGTGTAGTCATCGGTTTGTTTCTCGACCGTGACGTCTTCAACCATATCGGCAAATCTGACCTTGCCACCCACCTCAGTCACGATCGGGTGTGTGTGCGGGTCCCATTCAGCCAGAATCTGGCCGGCTTTGATTGAATCACCCTCACTGACAGACAAGGCCGCGCCGTAGGCAAGTTTATAGCGCTCTTTATCAACACCATGAACATCTCTCACGACCAGTTCGCCGGAACGACTGATGACCACGTGTTTTTTGTCCTTGCGGGTGACAAACTTGATGTTGTTGAAGATAACGCTGCCTTCATTCTTGGCTTCAACATTGCTGACCGCGGCAGAACCTGTCGCGGCGCCGCCAATATGGAAGGTCCGCATGGTTAACTGTGTGCCGGGCTCGCCGATACTTTGTGCTGCAATTACACCCACAGCTTCACCCTTGTTGACCTGATGGCCGCGCCCGAGGTCACGTCCGTAACACTTTGTACAGATCCCGTAACGGGTATCACAGGTTACCGGCGAGCGCACATGCACTTCGTTAATATTATGTTCTTCGATAAGGGCAACCAGGGTTTCATCAAGCAGTGCGCCGTCTTCCACGAGCACTTTCTGATCCACCGGATCAACAATATCACCAATGACGGTACGGCCCAGGATACGGTCACCCAGCGGAATCACCACATCGCCGCCCTGGACCAGCGCTTCGCGCTTGATCCCGTGAGTTGCGCCACAGTCATCATCGGTCACAACCTGGTCCTGGCATACATCGACCAGCCGGCGTGTCAGGTAGCCCGAGTTTGCAGTTTTAAGGGCTGTATCGGCCAGCCCTTTGCGCGCGCCGTGAGTCGAAATAAAGTACTGCAGGACATTAAGACCTTCCCGGAAGTTTGCCGTAATCGGTGTTTCAATGATTGAACCATCGGGCTTGGCCATTAAGCCACGCATTCCGGCCAGCTGTCTGATCTGTGCATGCGAGCCTCGGGCACCGGAGTCAGCCATCATAAAGATCGAGTTAAATGAATCCTGTTTGACCTTTTTACCCTCGGAATTTATGACCTCATCGACGCCCAGTTTGTCCATCATCGCGTTTGCGACACGATCACTGGTCCGCGTCCAGATATCGACAACCTTGTTGTAGCGCTCGCCGTCGGTCAACAGTCCGGATGAGTACTGGTTCTGAATGCTTTTGACCTCTTTCTCGGCCGCGTTCAGGATATCGTCTTTTTCAGCCGGAATTACCATGTCATCAACCCCAATCGACATGCCGGCTTTTGCCGCCATCGAAAAACCGGTATACATTAGCCTGTCAGCAAATATGACCGTGTCCTTGAGACTGACTTCACGATAGCAGGTATTGATGACCTCAGAAATAGCTTTCTTTTTCATCACGTCATTCAGGTGTCTGAACGCCATGCCGTCAGGCAGAATTTCAGACAACAGCGCACGACCGGTTGTGGTTTCATAAACCTTTAAGGATTCAACCAGCTCACCGTCTTCACCAGCGAGGCGTTCACGGATTCGAACTTTAATCTGGGCATGAATGCTTAGATTTCCGGTTTGATAGGCTCGTCTGACGTCCGCCACGTCGGAGAACCATCGATTTTCACCTTTCGCACCGATACTGTGGCGCGTCATGTAGTACAGGCCGAGGACAATATCCTGTGAAGGCACAATAATGGGCTCACCGTTAGCGGGCGAAAGAATATTATTGGTCGACATCATCAGGGAACGCGCTTCCAGCTGCGCTTCCAGCGACAGCGG
Source organism: Gammaproteobacteria bacterium (assembly GCA_024638545.1). Lineage (GTDB taxonomy): Bacteria > Pseudomonadota > Gammaproteobacteria > Arenicellales > JAHEKD01 > JAHEKD01. The sequence goes on along the minus strand of JAHEKD010000016.1, from coordinate 80 downwards.
CACGTGGACCGCCATCTGGTCGCCGTCAAAGTCAGCATTGTAAGGCGTACAAACCAGCGGGTGCAGCTGTATGGCCTTAC
>JAHEKD010000432.1 GCA_024638545.1 Gammaproteobacteria bacterium | reverse complement strand
AAACCCTGCGTCAATGTGGCGCACTAAAAATACTTTTTCCAGGTGTCGACGCACTGTTTGGTGTACCGCAGCGTGCGGATTATCATCCTGAAATAGACGCAGGTATTCACACGATGATGGTGTTGGACAGGGCGGCCGAGTTGACCACAGATATCGCTGTTCGCTTCGCTGCTCTGATACATGATCTTGGCAAAGCCCTGACTCCCGCTTCTCAGTTACCGCGCCATATTGGACATGAGAAAAAAGGTCTCAGGCCGCTGGCCCAACTATTCGATATCTACCCGGTACCTAATAAGCTCAAACTCATTGCCAGACCCTGCTGTGAGCATCACTTACTCATGCATAGCCTTTACCAGCTTCGCCCGGAAACAATATTAAGATTAATTGAAAAGCTTGACGGTTTTCGGCGACCGCATCAGGTAGAGCAGTACATACTCTTATGCCAGGCTGATAGCCAGGGTCGTGGCGGCATGCATGACAGTGCTTACCCTCAGGCAGACAGCTTTAGAGCTATTTTCAACGCAGTAATGAAAATCAGCACTAAAGACCTAAATAATGACAAACTACACGGGCCACAAATCAGCAAAGCGATTAAAAAGCTACGCGTTGAAACAATTCGAGACTATTTAGATTCTATTGAAAATCAACCGGAACCTGAAAAATCTTAATAATGAAGATTTATTCGAGCAGCGTGCAAAAATACTAATGAATGGAGACAACTATTTGTGAAAGCGAGTTCTTCAACACAAGCAAAGACAGCACTCATTACAGGCGGTGCTAAACGCATTGGAGCTGCACTTGTAAAAGCCTTTCATGGGCAAGGCATGAATGTACTGTTTCAATACCACCAGTCAGATGAACAGGCAAACGAATTAACGCGGTCACTCAACCAGCAGCGCCCGCAGTCAGTCAGTGCCGTTTGTTTTGATCTCGAAGTTTATGAAAACTATACGTTATTAAGAGATGAAGTAAATCGGCAATTTGGCAGACTCGATGTGCTGATAAACAATGCATCCGCTTTTTTCCCGACACCGGCAGGCCGGGCGAGCGAGGACCAGTGGAATATTTTACTGAATGTTAACGCCAAGGCGCCCTTTTTCCTGTCACAGTGTTGTAGAGATATGCTCAGTCAAAGTCAGGGAACAATCATCAATATAACAGACATCTATGCGAATATTCCTTTAGCTGAACATGCCATTTATTGTGCCAGCAAGGCAGCCCTGGCAAGTATAACCCTTTCAATGGCTGGCAGTTTTGCACCGGATATTCGCGTCAATGCCATAGCGCCTGGGGCAATTTTGGCGCCAGAGGGCAAAAGCGATGAAAGCATGGTTGAACTGGTTGCAAAAACGCCCCTAAAACGGCTCGGCGGCGAGGCATCGATTGTTGAAACGGCGCTGTTTCTCTGCAGACAGGCATCCTTTATTACCGGGCAAACGATAAATGTCGACGGCGGGCGCACAATATTGAGCAGGTAATTTTGATTTTCTAATAACAAAGCGTGAACACCGGCATCAGTAAGTTAATAAAATGTTTTTATTAAATTTCAGTCGGATTATGTTCTTTTAGGTTTCGCGCGCTGATAATCAAACTGTAACCGGAGGTGAAAAACAGCAGGCTATCCAGCCTGGATAAGATCCAGACAAAAGGATATATAAGCGAAAACAGCTTGAATTTTTTCTGGTTTGCCGACATATCTTTTGCAGTGACCACTGTGCCTTTTGCAGAATCACCCTGTGTTTGTATTTTTTCAAACAAATAGCTGATCAAGGCATCATAGAATTCGACAAAAAATCGCGAATAGGTATGGGCATGTTGAATTCTGAATTTATCCTCAAGCAGCGCATCAAGACCGGCGAGCGTGTAGCCTGGTCTCAGATGACCGTGTTTCTCATCCGTCAGACCAAGTCTCAATCTGAGTTTCCTGATGACTGAATCAGGTTTATCGTGCGGCACATTCACAATCAGCTGTGCATCAGGTTTCATGATTCGCGCCAGCTCGTGCATGAATTCCGAGTCTGTCGGTATGTGTTCCAGAAAATCGATGATGACAACCAGATCAAACTGATTATCGTCAAAGTCAGTCCTGCCGCCATCCAGCTGTACAACATCTGACCCGACCATTTCTTTTATCGAAGAGACCACATGCTCATCCAGATCAGCACTGACCCATCTACCTCCCTTTTGTCGCAAGAGGTAGCTGAGCACGCCATTATCCGCGCCAATATCCAGGCAATTCTTTTGTGACAATGGCGGGAGGTATGTTTCGATAGCTGCAAATTTAGCCTTTTTCAAGATTGACTTGCTAAAAAGCTTGAGCAACATTTTCTGGGCATGAGTTGGTTGGCCCGAATTCGCTGAGGCTGTATTATTCATTGATTGGGTCGGTCGCGATATTGCCTGATGTTATAGATACGCACTTCCTTTCCACGTTCATTGATAAATACTCTCTCAGGTTCCACCCATAGTGTTTTTTCCAGGTGCCCCTGAAATTCAATATCAGTACTGATCTGAAGCGCCAGGTAATCAAAATGTATCCACTCCCCCCGGTAAAACGATCGAATCAATTTTGCCGTGTCAAGCTCGACTGTCAGCAGCTCGTCCGGACTCGAAGTGTAAAATCCAATCACTAAATTATTGGTATATATACGCGATGAATCGTCAATGTTTTCACTGAGCCACTGGCCTGAGTCTTTCAGATAATGTTTATCAGACATACTCGTGAGCCCCTCAAAAATATTAACCAGCAATATCAGCCCTGCCAGGATATAGCCGATATTGGATTTAAATGTCTCCCTGGGCTTCGCCTGCCATCTTGAACAAACATGTTCAAGTGAAAATGGCACAACTGCAAGCAGCGTGATCGCCAGTGCGAGAGGGTAACGGTCGGTTAAGAAAAATTTCGTCAGTGTGAACACCGCCAGAATAATCAAATTGAAGTAGATGAATAATTTCCAGGGTTTTATGCCGTGGCTTTCAGGAAAAACCAGATTGCGCACCAACCCATAGCCAGCCAGATATGAATAGGGAATGCTGAGAATAATTAATACCTGAGTAAAAATTATTCCGCTTACAGTCCAGAGGTAAACAAGCCTTCCGGTTGTGTCAGAAGATGTATCCAGAATATGCCTTTTTAAAATATTAATCTTATTATCAAGATACTCAATTGCCTGATTCCATCCCTGGGTAATGTTCTCAACAGAATACAGGCTATAGTCAGCTTGCTGCGATGGGCTGTATAACCACCAGCCAAATACGGATAACAGGATCAGGGTTGTGAGCAGAACCAGTAAATTAAAGATTAGGCGGTTCATTGGAACCACATCGTTTCGCGAATTTAAGTAAATAATTGGCATTGCTATCAGGAATACAACACC
>JAHEKD010000431.1 GCA_024638545.1 Gammaproteobacteria bacterium | reverse complement strand
GACAATAAATTCAAGAACCCCCACAATAGCAGCCTGCTTGGGATAAATGTGAACCACAGTTCACTAACCCGCATTTCTCCATCAGCTTATGCGAGAATTGGCAAAGATGACGATTCAGTACTATAACTTTAAACCAATCTCAACGATATTTTGCAGTCAAAAGAGATCAAATTACATTGAAATGTGATGATCATGCTATTATCATGTATCTTAAAATAATTTCATAATGTTAGCATCACACCATTTAAGAAAGGAGTCAAGCAGCAATAATGACGAACCCTAAGATTGCAGTTTTTCACGGTCCCAATCTGAACCTGCTCGGTAACAGAGAACCCGCAGTCTACGGTAGTACAACGCTTGAAGATATTAATAAGCGGCTTGTGGATCAGGCCGGGCGGTTATCTGTTGAAATAGTGTGCCGGCAATCAAATTCTGAGAGCGAACTAATCGGCTGGATTCAACAAAGTGGTGATGTTAATTTTATCATTATCAATCCGGCAGCTTACACTCACACCAGTGTCGCATTACGCGATGCATTATCTGCGACCGGCATACCGTTTATTGAAGTACATCTTTCCAATGTGCACGCTCGAGAGACATTTCGTAGACATTCCTATTTCTCCGATATTGCTATGGCTGTGATCACCGGTCTCGGTTACCAAGGTTATGGTTATGCGCTGGACTTCGCCGTTAAATATATCAATTCCAAGGACAACTAATATGGTTATGGATATTCGTAAGATAAAAAAATTAATCGAATTACTTGAAGAATCAGATCTGGCAGAAATGGAGATTATTGAGGGTGAAGAGTCCATTCGCCTGAGCCGGATGAGTACCCTGACAATTCCCCAGCCTGTCAGCTCCCCTCAGGTCATGTCTGCAGCAGCGCCAGTCTCAGCATCATCGGCCAGTGATTTACAGACCAGCGCCGTCCAGGCGCAGGCATCAAAGGGTCATGAAGTGAAATCGCCAATGGTTGGAACTTACTATGATTCCACCAGTCCCGATGCAGATCCATTTGTCAAAGTCGGTGATAATGTCGAGGTCGGTGACACGCTCTGCATTATTGAGGCCATGAAGATTTTTAATCAAATTGAAGCTGATAAATCAGGTGTGATCAAGGCAATGCTAAAAAGCGCCGGTGACCCGGTAGAGTATGATGAAACCCTTTTCATAATTGAATAAACACCATGATTGATAAACTGGTTATTGCAAATCGTGGTGAAATCGCACTGCGGATTCTAAGGGCATGTCGAGAATTAGGTGTCAAAACAGTCGCACTCTATTCAAAAGCAGATCGCGAAGCAAAATATGTGCGCCTTGCGGATGAATCCGTGTGTATCGGTCCGCATCAGGCAAGAGACAGTTATCTAAATATCCCGGCGGTCATCAGTTCAGCTGAAGTGACGGACGCAACAGCAATCCATCCAGGTTACGGTTTCTTAGCTGAAAATGCCGATTTTGCGGAGCGTGTGGAGGAAAGTGGCTTTATTTTCGTTGGTCCAAAACCCGACACGATTCGACTGATGGGCGACAAGGTTTCTGCGATAAAAGCGATGAAAGCCTCCGGTGTTCCCTGTGTACCCGGATCGGATGGTCCGCTTGACGATAGTGTGCAGAGAAATAGGAAGCTTGCCAATGAGATTGGCTATCCGGTTATTATCAAGGCAGCGGGTGGTGGTGGCGGAAAAGGTATGAGGGTGGTTCATAGCGAGGCCGCACTACTAAATGCAATCGCAATGACAAAAAGCGAGGCCAAGGCCGCGTTTAATAATGAAATGGTCTATATGGAGAAATTTCTTGAGCGCCCGCGACATGTTGAGATTCAGGTGCTCGCCGATGAGCATGGTAACGTTATCCATCTGGGAGACCGCGATTGTTCAATGCAGCGGCGACATCAGAAAGTTGTCGAGGAAGCGCCGGCACCCGGAATTACAGCCGAAGTGCGAGAAAAAATCGGAATGCGATGTGTTAATGCTTGTCAGCAAATTGGCTACAGGGGGGCTGGCACATTTGAGTTTCTGTATCAGGATGGCGAATTTTATTTTATCGAAATGAATACTCGTGTCCAGGTAGAACATCCCGTGACAGAACAAATAACGGGTGTGGATATCGTTAAAGAGCAATTACTTATTGCTTCAGGTGAGAAACTCAGCCTGACTCAGAAAGAAGTCAATATTTCGGGACATTCGATAGAATGCCGAATCAATGCCGAAGATTCAGAAACCTTTATTCCCTCTCCAGGCAAGATTACACTCTATCATTCACCGGGTGGACTGGGAGTCAGAGTGGACTCCCATGTCTACAGTGGTTACACCATCTCTCCATATTATGATTCGATGATAGCAAAAGTCATTACCACTGGAAAAACCCGTGCGCAGGCCATAGCCCGGATGCAGGGTGCGCTCCAGGAAATGATCGTGGAAGGTGTCAGGACAAACATTCCCTTGCAAAGGCGTATCATGGCTGATAAGTCATTTGCTCACGGTGAGCTGACGATTCACTACCTTGAGCACAAGTTATCCAAAACCTGATCGATGGCTCATAGGTCAAGTAGTGCTGCTCGGATATTTTTCCCTGCCGCTGCGGGTGCGAAATGAGCTGGCAATGTGTTGAATTGACTGTCTCTGCAGGTAGGGAAGCCTACTACAGCGAACGCCTGGAGGAACACGGTGCTCTGGCGATCACCATCACGGGCGCTGACGGTACCCAGGTATTTGAAATTGATGGTCGTGCAAATGATAACTGGCAGACGCTTAAATTAACAGGCATGTTCGATTCTGGCGATGATTTGAAGGCTTTCCTCAGGCATCTCGCCACCCATAAAGACATTCTGATAAGAATAAAACATCTGCAAGATCGTGATTGGGTGCAAACATGGCTTGATAACTTCAAGCCTCAAAAAATCAATCAAAAGTTGTGGGTTTGTCCAAGCTGGCTGGAACCCGTGGATCCTACCGCAATCACGATTGTGATTGATCCAGGCATGTCTTTTGGAACCGGTACACATCAAAGTACACGCTTGTGCCTTGAGTGGTTAACTGAGCTCAATCTGAGCAAGTCAACCGTGATAGATTACGGATGTGGCACGGGAATTTTAGCGATTGCCGCTGCCAGACTTGGAGCGAATAGTGCACTGGCTACAGATATAGAGCCCAGGGCGCTGGCTGCCACTATTGAAAATGCCGTTATGAATAATGTGAGTCACGCTGTAAAAACATATCTGCCTGCAGAAATGCCCGAAATTCAGGCGGATTTGGTTATTGCTAATATACTTGCCGTTACAATAATTAATTTGGCAGAGCTGTTATCGAATCATACCAAGCATCAGGGTCAGTTATTATTGGCCGGTATATTGCGTGCACAGGAAAAAACAATAAAAGAT
>JAHEKD010000430.1 GCA_024638545.1 Gammaproteobacteria bacterium | reverse complement strand
ATATGTGATTGTATTTCTTCAGAAACCAAGTATTCGGTTGCGTTGATTCGCATATTGTCCTGATGACAGGCTCAACCAACCCGCACTTTTTTTCATCGAATCAAAGAACGAATCGTAAGTCTTTTTGAACATTGGGTCATCCATGTTTTCCTCAAAAACTTCCTGAGACGCTGTTCCGAATGAATCCCAGACTTCATCTGGAAATTGTTTAGAAACCACGCCATTATCATTGATTAAACGCTGCATGGCATCACCATTATTCGCCAGGTATTGTGAAAGGTTCCAGACATTCGCTTCACCGCATGCGCATTCAAGGATCTTTTGATGTTCTGTGCTGAGAGAATCAAAAACATCGCTGTTTATTACCGTCATCAAGCCGGCACCTGGCTCATGAAAACCCGCGGTATAGTACAGTTTTGTGATTTCCTGAAATCCGGCTTTCTCATCTGCCCACGGACCTATCCATTCTGTGCCGTCTATCGCACCAGTTGAAAGTGCCTGGTAGACTTCTGCACCCGGTATATTTTGAACTGAAGCCCCAAGCTTGGATAAGACTTCGCCACCCAGTCCCGGCATTCTGAATTTCAGGCCTTGAAAATCATCTGCCGTATTGATCTCCTTGTTAAACCAGCCGCCGCCCTGTAATCCGGTGTTGCCTGACATGAAGCCGCGCAGACCGAAATCTGCTGCCAGTTCATCATGCAGTTCGCGGCCTCCCATATGGTAATACCAGTTATTGAGTTCCTCTGCCGTCATGCCAAAAGGCACCGCCGTATAAAATCCAAACGCCGGATGTTGGCCCACAAAGTAGTACTGGGCTGCGTGATACATATCGGCCTGTCCGGATGATACCGCATCAAAAACCTCAAAAGCGCCGACGAGTTCACCTGCAGCTTTGATTTCAATTTCCAGGCTGCCGCCTGACATTGCGTTGACATTATCAGCAACACGTTGTGCGGCATCAAATACACCAGCCAATCCCCGACCCCATGAAGTCACCATGGTTAGCCTGGTATTATCCTGCGCAATCGCCGGCGCACTGATTGTGCCTGCAGTTGCGGCACCAAGAGCTGCCGATTTCACAAAATCACGACGTTTCACGATAGATTCTCCTGTTTGAATAAAGTACTAACACTGTAATGTTTTTAGTGTCAAAACAAAAATTTCGATAGATGTTACCACAATATTCAGAGTACCTGTATTCATCTAAAACTAGCGGAAACAACATGGCGCACAGATAAAAATCGCCGATTTTGTATGCTTTTTTCACATTTACGGGTGATTTCATAATACTATACATAAATTGAGAATCCAGACATCGATCAGGAGTCGCCTATCATGTGTCAAATTTTTGCCTCAATTCCAAGAGAAAAATACGAGTACCAATCGCGCTCTATACGCATCAAGGGACACGTTACCAGCATTCGTCTGGAAGCCATGTACTGGCAAATTCTTGAAGAGTCAGCACAAGTCCAGGAGATGACCCTGGCACAGTTTTTATCACAACTTTATGATGAGGTGTTGAAACTGGATGGCGAGGTTTATAATTTCACCTCACTTTTAAGATGTGGCTGCATAAATTACCTTACCCATGTTAAGGGACATTATGAAAACACAGCCCAGTTGAAGGAGGAAGCAAAAGATAATTCGATCAACTTAACGCGTTCAGCAATTGACAATCCAATTGCGCACAGACTGATCACATAGCGTTACCGGCCGGCAGCTATACAATCCCATGACGTAAATAGCATGCAGCGAACCGTCCACTGTTATCAATGTTTTCGTAAAACCTTGAAGCGGTGTGATGCAACAACTTTAATGCACCCCCGATTGCTGACGATACGATAAATTCGATTCTAACAGCCGCAAATGCGAAATGTAGTAATATTATACTACCATTTTAGCTTCATTTCTGAATATGATATGATTTGAAATCATAACTTTGCGGCAAGCTGATGGCTAAATTAATACATATGATGCTTCGCGTCCTGGATGAGGAACGCTCGGTAAGTTTCTATAAGTCAGTATTAGATCTGGATGTTGAAAAAAGGATTGACTTTGATGACTTTACGCTGGTCTACCTTAAAAATGAACTCAATGATTTTGAACTGGAGCTGACTATCAATAAAGGCAACAGTGAACCCTATGATCTGGGAACAGGTTATGGACATATTGCGGTTGTTGTTGAGGACCTGGAACAGGAACATAAACGACTGCAGTCGCTTGACATAAAGCCGACAGACATTAAAGAATTTTTTCATCAGCAAAGCTTGCTGGCAAAGTTTTTTTTCATATCTGATCCAGATGGTTACAAAATAGAGGTGTTACAAAAACATGGCCGCTATAAGTAACTGACATTCAGCAGATTACCGGGAGTACTAATGAACAACGAACCTAAGGTTAATTTGTCACGCCGAGACTTCTTAAAAACCGGCAGTGCCACGACGCTAATGATTATTGGCGGCGCTATTATCAATCAGCCCGAGGCCTGGGGCCTTGAAACCAAATCATTGCAACCAGAAACCATGCAAAGCCTGATTCAAATGGCCAGGGATATCTTCCCCCACGACCGTTTCGCGGACAAGATATATGCACTGGCAGTCAAACCTTATGATGATGCGGCAGCAGAGGATCAGGACCTCAAAACCATGATAGAAGACGGTGTTGGTGAACTGAATGCACTGGCAAACACTGATTTCGGTGTTGACTACGTTCATGTAGGTTGGGAGGACGACCGTAACGGATTACTCAAAAAAATAGAGTCCGGCCCTCTGTTTCAGAAAATGCGAGGCGACCTTGTGGTCGGAATCTACAACAACCATGATGTCTGGCAAATACTTGGCTACGAAGGAGAATCGTATTCCAAAGGTGGCTATAAGGAACGCGGTTTTAACGACTTGGAATGGTTATAGGGGATAAAATATGTCAAACAAATATGATCTAAATGACGACTCGGTTGTTGTCGTAATTGGTTCTGGCGCCGGCGGCGGCATGCTCGGTACGGAGTTGGCGCTCAAGGGTATCGACACCGTAATGCTTGAAGCTGGAGGCCGTCATGAAATTGTTGATTTTGAGAACGACGAATGGAGCAATTTTGGGAAAATATCCTGGTTAGATAAACGTACAACATCCGGCAGCTGGCGTTTGGCAACTGACTTTTCAGGTCTGCCCGCCTGGATTGTTAAGGCCGTTGGAGGTGCAACGGTTCATTGGGCGGGTGCTTCCCTGCGATTGCAGGACTATGAATTTAAGGCCAAATCCAACTATGGTGATATTGAGGGCGCGAATTTGCTCGACTGGCCATTAACGCTTGCAGATCTTGAACCCTATATACTGTAGCCGAAGACAGAATGGGTGTCACACGCACCAACGACATTGAGGGATTACCGGGCAA
>JAHEKD010000429.1 GCA_024638545.1 Gammaproteobacteria bacterium | reverse complement strand
GTTACCCCGGAATAAATCTGGACATCAGTGACGTTTGCTTAGTCCATACCGGCTTATTGCCTGTAAACGCTAAGCGGGCAAATCCGGAATATGACCTGATGGAGGACAACCTCATTCAGCAACCGGATGAGAACCTTAAGTTATTTTCAGTTATACCCACAAAATACACAACCTGCCGGGCAACGGCAGAAAAGATGGTAGACATTTTGGGTGATAAATTTAAAATGCCTGTAACTCAATCAATCTCTGCCAGGACCCCATTGACGGGTGGTCAGACAGGTGCTGACTTTTGTGCATATCTGTCAAAATGCCAGGATCAATACCGGCATATGTTGCCCGGGAACGTGATTGAACAGCTCTGTGTGAGCTATGGCAGCCAGATAGAAGAGATAATCCAACTTTGTGAAACAGATAAAAAATTGACAGAATTGATTCCGGGATCGACCACTCACATAAAAGCACAGTTAAATTATGAACTTAATGATGGAAGTGTTTTCAAACCCGGGGATTTTATCCACAGACGTAGTTTTTTAGGCAGTGATAAGGAACTCAACAGGCAAACGCTTTTATATTGCTGTGAAAAAATTAACCGCTTCTATTCGATAAGGCCTGACACTGAAAAACAGGTGAACGAATTGTTGAATATTACCCTTTGTTAAAGTCTTACTTGTGCTTAATATTAGCGCTCATAATTTGTACTATAATACGCCGGCAGCATGTCTGTACTTAACGTGATACGACATAAAGTTTTCATAAAATCAGGTAACAATTAATGTCCTTAAATAAATACATCCAATCTATCAGCCTTTCACTATTGATTTGTACCGTATCGACTCCATCATACTCACAGGTTATTGCCTCTGTAGACTCAGGAGTAGCGCCGGGCACCCCTAACATTATACCTGGCGGATTTGATGTATTTAATAATGATGATGACCCTGAAGATCAGACAGCTTCACAGCACGGGACAGTTGTAGCCAGAGTCATCAGCAGCGTTAACCCTGGTGCACAAATACTGCCGATTAAAATTGTCGGACCGAGTTTTGTCGGTGATTCCAATGTAACCAACCGGGGCCTTGCGGCTGCAAATTCAAGAGACGACGTCCGGATTGTCGTAAAATCCACGGGTGCGACGGGCAGTGCAAGTGAGTGGATTAATATTGTCAATTCCGGAAAAATTGCGATCATGCGCGCGGGTAACGAAACAGAGGCTAACCCTAATCGTGATGGTGCATATGCCAAGGATTTGGGCGGTCGTGCCATTGTTGTAGGTGGCGCAGACAGTAATGGCAATATTGCGCCCTATTCAAATCGGGCAGGTGATTCTGCGGCAGTTTATATCATAGCGCCGGGATTTAATGAATTCACCAATATACAGGGCACCTCCTTTGCAGCACCCAGGGTCGCAGCGGTTGCAGCACAAATACTGCAACAAAATCCCAATCTGTCAGCGCAGAGAGTTGTTGAAATTATATTAAGTACGGCAGACGACAGAGGAGACCCGGGTGTTGATCCTATTTACGGCAACGGTCTTTTGAATGCAGAAGCAGCAACTGCACCGATCGATACATCAAGCGGGTCCTCGTCTGGCGGCGGCGGTATTGCCGTGGCGGCTGTGGTTCTCGGCGGCGCAATTGCTTATGGCGTGCTCAAAAACCGGGATGATGACAGCCTGGAAAATACATTCATTACCGATATTTACGACAGAGGCTTTATTTTTGATATGACCCGGCGTATTTCTGCACGCAGCAGCGGGCCTGGTCTGGCCTCGCTTTTATCTGAAGCAGATTTAAACACTACTACCTTTACTGTCAGTCAAGGTGAGCACGCAACATCTTATGCAAGGTTATCGAGCGCTCTGACAGAAGCCGATATTTTGAATAGACGCCTGGATCCGACACAATCAGTCGATGACTATGATGATGAGTTGACTAAGTTGACTTTTTATCATCAATCTATTGATGGCAGCAGCTATCAGTTCAGCATCAACAACAGCATTCACAGTGGATTTGGTTCATTTTCTTTATGGCAGGATCAATATGACACCCTGCCACGTTTTGAATATACGCAATCGTTTACCAGCCCGTTTATGGGATTCACTGACCAGGGTTTTGCCAGCCAGGCCAGCTACAGGCTATCTGAGAATTTCGGTTTTAACTTTGGCTTGTCCACAAATGAAGAGGCAGATAAGTACGGCCTTGAAAGTGACAGTGCAGTCGTTGAGGGGACGTATATCAAGGATAAGGTGGGACTGGCACTGCAGCTGGGTTCCATGAGAGAGATGGGCAGTCTGTTTGGTGGTGCATCAGGTGGCGTATTAAGTGTCGATGAATCCAATACAGTATCACTTGGTTTGTCCGGCACTTATGCAATAAATGATACCTTCTCACTGCTTGGTAATTTCACTGAGGGCTACACGCAGGTTGATGACTGGGATCAAAGTTATTTGCAGAATTTTTCCAGCATCCGCAGCAGTGCATATGGCCTGGGCCTGGTAGGGAAAGGCGTGTTTACCAGCACTGATCAGGCAGGCATTGGTTTCTCAAGACCACTCAAAGTCAAGCGAGGCAGTGCAGATTTAATTGTTCCTGAGGGTCGCGAAGATTTTGGACAGCCGCTGTATTTCAATGAGGAGCGAATTAATTTAAACCCGACAGCCAGCGAACAGGCGTTTGAGGCCTTTTACTCATTTCAACCTAAAAAAGATGTTGAATTATCCACATATTTTTTACATCAAAAGAATCCTGATCACAATGCTGATGCCGGTAGCAGGAATACGGTCTTAGCAACATTGAAATTTAGTTTTTAGATTCTGCAGGAAGATAGCATTTAAGATTTTGATGGATATTACAAATAAAGCCCGAATTGATAAGGGGCTTTATTTATACATCTTTATGGCCTGCGTACTGATATCCGCTTGGTCAGTTTTCGCAGACCCGATTATCAATATCGACGGCATACTCTATGTCAAATCGGCAGCAGCGCTCGCACGGGGTGATCTTGATGCGGCGCTAGCGTTTCACAAATGGCCTTTTTATGCCTATCTCATCAGCATCATTCACCAGCTATCAGGCCTGGGGCCTGAGATAAGCGCCCATATATTGAATTGCCTGCTAAACATACTCACCTGCATCGGTTTTGTATTTTTAATTTCTGAACTGGGCGCGGTAAAGCGAACAGTCTTCATCGCGTTGCTTGTTATCGTTCTATTCCCGGGTTTAAACGAGCTTCGTTCCTACATCATCCGAGACCACGGCTATATCGCGTTCTACACCTGGTCACTCTATTTCCTGGTTCGGGCTTTGCATATCCGTAGCAAACCCCTGCTGGCATTGAGTCTGCTTTCGATGGCAATCGCTGCCTTATTCAGGATTGAAGGTGTTGTATTCCTGATAGCAATGCCAATTATTTACTTA
>JAHEKD010000428.1 GCA_024638545.1 Gammaproteobacteria bacterium | reverse complement strand
GCATGAGGCATATATTAAGCATGATTCCATACGAGGACCTGACACCACCGCCGGTCAAGCTGCCAAAACGCCAGGATGACAGTGAGTATATCCGGCCACCTATGTCCAGCATGACCATGGTGCCTGATAATTACGAGTAATTCTGCTTACCTGTTTCAAGTCAGGCAGCGACAAGGATTTACTTTTACCGGCATCACGCCCGCTTGAATTTTTCGAATGTAAGATGTATTGAAACACTAACCTGGAAGTTGCGACACTCCCGAAGCAAAAAGCCTGGCAGACGAAAACCATGCTCGCAAGCTAATTGCTGGCAATCAACGCCACATTATCGTGGCTGTAATTCCAGGGAGCGGAGCTGAATCTCACTGCTTCACATTGAGTCGCCGAAATTGTTACTTTGATAAAGTAACATATGACCTCACTCAACTGAATGATTCGGTCCGGACATTGCATAAATGGATCAATGTGAACAGGCCGGCGAATGCAGATTACTCATTAGGGCAGTCTGATACTACCTAAGGTCACTTTTTAATGAAATTAAGGATCTAACTGGTGAAAGAAATTATAGTCATTACGTTCTTATTCAGTTTGATTGTAATAACGAGTGGTTTTACAAAGCAGACACATGTCGCCCTTACCTGTTTACTGTTGCTGTACCTGGTCTGGCATTTTCTGCATATATTTCTTTTAAAACGTTATTTAACCAGCGGTAACTTAAAACCATCGAGGGTTTATGGAATCTGGAAAGATATATTTTTCGCTCTGCAGCGACTGAAGCAGAATAATTTTGTCAACAGGCATAATCATCATAAATTGCAAATCGAGTTAATCCGGTTTCTGGAAAGATATCCCGATGCAGTCGTATTCATGGACCGAAATAATCTTATATTATGGGCAAATTCAGCCGCACTCGAACTGTTGGGTGTTTCTCTTACGCAAAACGCCGGAGAAAATTTGATTCAGGTGATAACAGACGAGGCTTTGATTGAGCATTTAGATACCAGTGTATCAGAACAGCATTTCGAGATTCTTTCGCCTGTTAATCAGTCGACTATTTTGTCATGTCAGATTTACCGCCCCAGAAATCTGGAGTTAATTGTGTTCATCGCCAGAGATATTACACAGGCCTATTACGCTCAGCAGTCCAGAAAAGATTTCGTCTCAAATGTCTCTCATGAACTGAAAACGCCATTAACGGTGATCAAGGGATTTCTTGAACTAATGTCTGACTCGAAGCAGGAACTGGGTCAATGGGCGAAATCCGCATCTTTAATGCAAACCCAGGCAGACCGAATGGGCAAACTCATTAATTCACTGCTTTTATTAAGCAAGATTCAGCAAGATCAGGCAACAGACCAGGACGAACAGGTAAATGCTCACGATATGTTGCTCAACATTATCGTCCAGGCTGAACTAGCCTACGCAGATAAAAAACCGGTTTTCACACACTCGATTCGTAAAGACATGCTGTTGATCGGATCGGAAACCTACCTTTACAGCATATTTTCTAATTTGATTGTTAACGCAATTATTCATAATGCGCCCCAATGTCAGATAAAGATTGACTGGCAAACAGGCGATAACGGAAATGCGGTTTTTATTGTTGATGATCGAGGCGAGGGAATTGCACCGCGGCACCTGAATCGTCTGACAGAACGATTTTATCGCGTTGATAAGGGCCGCTCACAAAACGCGTATAACAGCACTGGCCTGGGGCTTGCCATTGTCAAACATGCACTTCAATATCATCAGGCGCAACTGAAGATCACCAGCAAGACTGGTCACGGCAGCACCTTCAGGTGTGAATTCCCAGTGCATAGAACAGTCATAACAACCGAAAGTCGAAATGACATTGTCTGATTCAACAGCATCAGAGTCCGGTGAATTCCGATGCGCACAGAAATGACACGAAAGCGTCATCAAACTGTCATTACGCTGTAATAATAATTTCATACACTAGTGTGAAATTGATAACCGGGCTTAAAATCATGGACTTAAGTAAATTTGCACACGATCTGACTCATACATTCGGCGGCAACCATAAGGATCACGTACACACTGAGGGTGTGCTGTCTCTAATGGAAAAACTTAAAGCCAAGGAACAGGAGATTAGACTTCAGTTCGATAGCGAAAAAGATGAGGTCAAGCGCAACAAGCACAAACTCTCTCTCTTGGTTTTGCAGGCTCAAAAGAACAAGGCACAAAAACTGCTGAACACATAGAGTACGGCGGCGAAAAGGTAGTTTTCTAAAGCGCCTGGCCTTTGGTGTTTCAGGCTAAATGAGTAATAGATGAATGTCGCTGATGTTGGCGATTTCTGGCAGGGCATTATTTAAGCCCCTGCCTAACGATTATGGAACAGCCGTTATTGTAGAAACAACGATCTGTCGACCGGCCGGTATTAAGATGGCTGCTGTATACATTATCCGGATTTACGTTTCTCAATCGGTATACTTACAATATTTTCAGATACGAAGTCAGAATTGACTCCAATTTCATCATAGGTTATGCCATTTTTTGTAAATTCGAGGACTCCGATATAGCGGTGGCCAATTCGGCGCTTTAAATTTTCTGAATAGGGTAGCTGTAAATAATGACAGACCAGACCCCTGATGACACCGGCATGTACAACAACTAAAACCGTATCATGCTTATCTTTTGACAGCTGCTCGTCGATAAACCTGACGCATCGGGTTTGCATTTGTCTAAAGCTTTCACCTTTGGGATAAACAAAATCGGGGTCTGTTTTATGCTTTGGAAAATGCTTTTCAGCCCATTTTTTACGTTTGTTGGTTAATAAGCCGTAATCTATTTCATTGAGATCATCGGTCTTAACGTGGGTTGCAATTTTGTTGAGTTTGGCAAAAAACTTGGCGGTTCGATTTGCCCTCTCGAGTTTACTTGACCAGACGGCATCGAAATCATATTTAGATATTAAAAGCATACCCTCTACGAAGTAGAGATCTTCAGCAAAATCATCTTCTGGCGGTGCATCGCTCCATCCCATGATCAGCTCTTTGGTATTACTCTTAGTCTTGTAGTGTCTGACAATAACAAGTTTCATACTGCTCAATACCCTTATTTTTTATCAGGATTTTAACAATTTAAGGGCGACATCCAGAAAATCGAAACCCAAAAATGTTAAAATATTGATATAAATGTATACAATATCTACAAACAAAAAATTGCATTAGAAATTAATCCCTGAAAGATGCAACATTAGTTTACACGACAGCCGTATTAATCTGATTAAAATGGATGACAGCGCCGAGATGTAGCGTAACTCTAGCATTTTTTACGCAAATCAACAATTAATTCAATAACTTCATTCATAATATTGAACCGATTGATAACGTGTTTATACGATTAACTACTATTTTTAACAACAGGCAAGCATGGCAAAACGAACAGTCATAACC
>JAHEKD010000427.1 GCA_024638545.1 Gammaproteobacteria bacterium | reverse complement strand
GGGACCGTCGCAGTAGTAGGGTGGTGAGAAATGCGGGCTAGTCGGGCTATTTCGGGAAGGCTTTTTCGTATCCAGATTAAGTATGAGATCACATGTGCCGGGCTGATGCACAGGGCAACCGGATACATTGAATCTGCTGTTCATCGAAGATATCAGGCACATAATTTTTTTCTGATTAATTTGGAAATACGGCGGTACTGAAATTTCAACCTTGTCATTAAACGTTTCGCCCAGCGAAAATCGATGGCAAGCAGCATTAAACCCAGCGGTATCATCCAAAAGCCGATAACCGGTAAAAATCCAAAAAATCCTAATATTATCAATATAATTGCGGTAATCTGACGTGCAGCAGGCGGGAGGGACTTGAGCCGGGCAAAGTATTGATTGATAATCAGCTTGAACTTTTTTTCTTTCATCTGCAAGATTTAATGACTAGACAGCGATAGGTTAACAGAAATGGCGGTGAGATTTACAAAAATGCACGGTCTTGGCAATGATTTTGTTATGTTCAATGCTATCTCGCAGCCGCTCAATATAACCTCGACTCTGGCCAGGAAAATTGCAAACCGGCACACTGGTGTTGGCTGCGATCAGGTATTAATCGTTGAGTCGCCAACAGAGAATGATATCGATTTTAATTACCGGATTCTTAACCATGATGGCACTGAGGTGGGTCAATGCGGGAATGGGGCGCGCTGTCTGGCCCGTTTCGTGTATGAACAGGGACTGACCAGCAAGCAGGAGTTAACCGTAAAAACCATCACCACGAAATTAAAGCTTAAAATAAATTCGCTCGACAACATTACTGTTGAAATGGGTATTCCTCAGTTTGAGCCGGCATTGATTCCATTTAACGTTCCGGCGAGGCAGGCTGACTATCAAATTGAGGTGGATAGTCAACTGCTGAAGGTGAATGTTCTGGCGATGGGAAATCCTCACTGTGTACAGTTTGTCGACGACATTGAGTCTGCACCCGTCAATTCACAGGGGCCCAGGATTGAATCAAACAGCCTGTTTCCTGAACGTACCAATGCGGGTTACGCGCAGGTCGTTGATCGCGGTTATATCAAAGCGCGAGTCTATGAGCGTGGTGTGGGTGAAACAATGGCCTGCGGTAGCGGCGCTTGTGCGATAATGGTGGCCGCAAAGCAAAAAGGCCTGGTTGGCGAGAGCGCCACGGTTGAAGTGCTGGGCGGCCCTTTGGAATTGAGCTGGCCCGGCGAGGATGCACAGGTTGAGATGACCGGACCTGCAGTGAGAGTGTTTGAGAGTGAACTGGATTTGGAGAGTTTATGAGCCAAGATCAAAATTCAGCTGAAAAGATAACCAAAGTAACTGGTGAGCAGGTTGCAGAATTTCTTCGCGTCAATCCGGAATTCTTTGAGAATAATCTGGATCTTCTGAGCGAAATACAAATCCCGCACATTAGTGGTGAAGGCACGACCTCCTTGATCGAGCGCCAGGTGAAGGTGCTTCGTGATCAAAACGAAGTCTTAAAGGACCAGCTGAAAACCTTTGCCGTACTCGCCGTTGAGAATGAAGATCTTTGGGTGAGATTTAAAGACCTGGCAATTATGCTGCTTAACCATGCTGACCAGCATGCATTAAAATCAGATATCGAGGTATGGCTCAAAAAGCAATTCAACCTGTCAGGCGTGATGATAAATCTTACAGAGCCTGCAAAATTACTGGAAAAATTCAAGGCAGAACCGGTTTACCATATCGTGATCGAGAAAGCGGAAATCCATTGTAACAGCAGTTTCTCAACGGCGCTGCTAAAAGTGTTGTTCGACCAGGATGCGGCAAAAGTAAATTCTTGTGCGTTAATCCCGCTTAAAAACACCAGCGGGGGTTGCCGTGCGTTGATGGCACTGGGTTCGGAAAACACTGAGCGATTCACATCAGCGCAATCAACTTCATATCTCGACTGTTTAAGCGAGCTGATCAGCAAGGTGCTGGTGCCAGACTAAAACGAACGTAAAAAAACGGATACTGTGTCCCTGTCTTCATCTGAAATTGATCTATTCATTAATTATTTAAAAACCGAGCGCAGACTCTCCGCGCATACAGTTGCAGCTTACACACGCGATTTACTAAAGTTAAAAGCTTTTTGCGATCATCGCGAGCTGAGATCATGGCAGGATCTAAATGTTAACCTTGCCCGCCTGTTTGCAATGTCGTTAAACTCATCGGGTTTAAATGGCCGCAGCATTCAACGCATATTATCGTCTTCGCGTAGTTATTATAACTATCTGTTGAGAGAGAATCTGGTTAATCAATACAATCCACTTGAAGGTGTTAAGGCACCCAGGGCAGGTAAAAAACTGCCGGAAACACTGGATCCTGATATCATCCTGAAGCTGCTGGAAACCAAGGGGAGCACGCCGCTCCTATCACGCGATCTCGCCATGCTTGAACTGTTTTACTCGTCCGGGTTGCGGTTATCAGAGCTGGTAGGCCTGGATGTTGACAGTATTAACACTGAAGAACAGACGGTACGGGTTGTTGGAAAAGGCAATAAGGAACGGATTGTGCCGGTGGGTAATTTTGCCATCAGGGCAATAGATCGCTGGTTAATTCACCGTTTAAAACTGGTTAAAATCAATGAAAATGCGCTATTCATCGCCAAATCAGGAACTCGAATCAGTCACCGAACAGTGCAGCAGCGTATTAAGGACTGGGCCCGCAAATCAGCGATTGGCCGTAATGTTCATCCGCATATGCTCCGCCATTCTTTTGCCTCCCATTTACTCGAGTCCAGCGGCGATCTGCGGGCGGTACAGGAAATGCTGGGCCATGCAAATCTTTCTACAACACAGGTTTATACGCACCTGAATTTTCAACACTTGAGCAAAGTTTATGATGCCGCGCATCCGCGTGCGATCAAAAAATCTGGTCAACACAATCGTGCAGATAAAAAGAATTAAATCGCTGCCGGATTCAAAACGCAAGCTGGCCACGTTTAACGGAGAGGTACGCTATATCGATCCGGCGTGGTCACAGCAGTTGCTCGAGCTTGGCTTTTCGCAGGAAGCAGATTGGTCCACGCTGAGTCCCGGTATTTGTATTTCAAAATCAGAGATTACCAACTGTTTTAAAATCGACACAGGCAATGAGTCTTATGTTTATTTTAAACGCTATACCTACCCAAAAGAAAAACTCTCGCGTTACTGGATGCGGGCCAGCAAGGCACAGGTTGAAACCTTTGGTTACCAGCAGTTAAAAAATCTGGGCATTAACACGCTTAACGTGATTGCGTTCGGGGAATCAAGGACCTTTGGTAGGCTCAGAGCTGCTTATATTATTACTGAAGGCATTGCTGAAAGTATGGATCTGCAACAATTTGCCAGAGATGTGTGGTTTGACTTACCCAAAGCGGAACGTTCTCATGTCTATCTGCGTTTGCGATCAGAGATATTTGAACAATTA
>JAHEKD010000426.1 GCA_024638545.1 Gammaproteobacteria bacterium | reverse complement strand
ACTGTTCACCAACACATCGATACGACCGAAGTCATCGATAATCTTAGCGGTGGTCTGTTCGCACTGAACCTTGTCCGAGACATCCGCGACATATGCGCGATGCGCGGCGCCTGGAGCCTCTTGACGTGCCAGTACCTCACTATCGATGTCGACAAGTGCAGTGTGCGCACCATGCTCAGCGAAACCCGCGCCGTGGCAAAACCGATGCTCAATGGCGCGGCGCTCCCGGTAATGACTGCAACCTTGTTTGATAGTGGTTTCACGATATCCGGGATATGAAGATAGTCAGCTTGCTACAAAAAAATGATTAAAATTATTGTTCCACTATTACTTATAACTCTTTGCCCAGCGAAAAATCGTATTCGTTCATTCTGCAGTGCTTATTTTGTTATAGCCGGAGCTGCATACTTTATGGGAACTCGGCCATAATGGTTAATGATGATTACATCGATGTAAACACCTTCAGAGTGGTTAGAGCTTGCATTGATTGTATCAATTTTATTTGCCAAATTAACAGGTTCGCCTGTTCATGCTTCTAAATTAATTCTAATAAGCTGTCATTCTTTAATACGAACGGTTCTGGAAAATTTCTCCTGTACAACATCGTTATTTGCGAAAACCTGATATTCAGCATCCAAAATAGTACACCGTCAGTGCTAGCTAAACATCCGAGTAAAAAATTGGGTACAAGTCGTTATTCGTGATGCCAGCAGCAGCATGCGCATAAGCGCGGTCTGTCTCTGTTTGCAATAAAAGCACTATTTATAATACTGTTAATAGTACTTTTAATAGTGCTTTTAATTTTTAAAAATGGCTACAGTTACCGCTAATGAATTGAAAACAAAAGGTGTTTCTGCCGTTGAATCCCGCTTGAAAACCGAAGATGAAGTGATTATCTCCGTGCGGGGCAAAGACCGCTATGTCGTTATGGATATTGACAAATACGCTAAACTGCGTGAGTTTGAACTGGAGCTTGCCTTACAGGAAGCCAAGGCGGATGTGAAAGCAGGCCGCTACGTCACTGAAAGCGTTGCCGATCACATCAAGCGGGTCATTGATGATTTATAGGCTCATCTACCCGGTCAGTTACAATAAACGCACCAGAAAATTCTTAAAAAAGCATCCTGAAATTCGTAGCCAGAATCAAATAACACTCCAGTTACTGGAACTCAATCCTGACCATCCTTCACTGCGACTTCACGATTTGCAAGGTCGTTTAAGCGGGCTCTCGTCTGTTTCAATCAACCTGAGTTATCGTATCGTGCTGCGAGTGATCATCCGAGACAAGGACATCATTCTTGTTGATGTTGGTACACATGATTTGGTTTATTAATCCTGTCTCACAAAAATAGAAATGGTATTTTTGACAAAATAAATGTTGCTACTGAACTATCTGCATTAACTGAAGTTTTTATCAAGCATTTTCATTAGTGACGGTTTTCGTTTTTGCTGCGTTCGGACAAGTTCGACTATTCGGTCAAATTCGGTTTGCCATTTACCATCACTAAGCTGATCCAGTGAAGACTGAAGTTGCTTTAAAAGACTGATAGCATATTCATATGCGCGCTTGTCGGCGGGCTCAACCGTTTTAAGTATTACCCGTTGATAAAATTCAAAGGCTACTGCTGGGTGTTTTGATATGATGTTTTTCGCCAGATCGATTAATTGACTACCATGTGTTTTATACTTCTGGGCAATCACAATCGCCTTATCCATCTGATTTTCAGACATATAAAAGTTAATTGCCGCGTTACTCGGAAGCATACTGTACTTTGATGTCTCTCGGTTTAATTGATCTATTAAGAATGCCTCGGATTGTTGGTAACATTCTTGAACCGGAATCTTCAGGTGCTGGTAAATTTCCCTAAGTTGTTGATAATCAGCATGATCCTGGGTTTTTATAAAAATACGCCATTGCAGTGTTTGCGCCGCTTTGTATTTTCCCTCGATTTTCAGCAAACTCACCCGTAGACTGTCCAAGCCCACACCATGAGAAAACTGTTTGACTTTTTCCGCACGGTCAAGCCAGGCATACGCCTGCGCGATATCGCCGTGTTCCCTGTTCAATTCACACAACCGCATAAAATCCAGATAGCCATCCGCGACCTTGGCTCTTATGGCAATTTGCTTTTCCAAATCATTTTGCTTCTCTGCGTGTTCAAGCAATAGGTGTTTCACCGGCCAGTAATCATATTTATCCATTTTATTGTTTTCATCCAGAGGCGGCCAGCTCTCCCATAAACGCCCTGCCGCATCGATCAACAAGTCAGTAATAGTTGAATTTGCTTCAATAAAATCCTCCGGGATACTGGGATAAACACTGTATGACTTCAACATTTTATTTAAAAGATAGTCAGCCTTTTTTTTGTCACTCCATGATACGCGTTTGAAATGAGATACTACGCTTTCGTGTAACAGAGATTCTATGTAATAGCGGGCACCGCCCGAATCATCAATATGATCAAGCGCCTTGTTTAAACGCTGATAGGCATAATCGAGCAGCTTTAGTGCCTCTGCCGAATCAAGCTTGTTAATGTGTTCGATTACTTCATCAAGCAGTGAGTCTGCTTGACCGAAATAAGTGTTGACCTGGCGGTAGCCCCAGAGCTGCTGATACGGAAGCGCCTTGGTAATCGTCTTTTTCAGCTCGCGACTGTCCAGGCGGCCCAAGCCTATCTTTGATTTGAGCAACCATTTTCGTTCAAGGTGACTATCCTCAGTGATTATATCGAGCAGCTGTTTCTCAAGCGCAGTCTTGTCCAGGGTGAGAAGGTAAGCCTGTATCTGGTCACGGCTACTGCCTTGTGATAGGGCTTCCATTTTATTTAACTGATGCTCGTATGCCAGCGCGACGGACACGCAGTGTTTGCAAAAATCAAAGTTGTCAGACGCAGGGCAGTCGCAACTGCCATCAAGCATTCGATCTGTTATTTCAAGACGTACGTGATAAACCCTTGAGCCTTCCACACGGGCAGTAATCACCTTGCCTTTTTTTGTCCACTCTAATACGGCGCCCTCTTCGTAATAGTTCTTGCCCCGCCGGAAACTGGCTTTACCGGCGAGTTTGATTAATAATTTTTCGGTAATTGGTATCGGCATCTATTCTCTCTATTTTTTAAGTAAAAACTTTTTAATCATAAATTCAAATTTTATATGATGCTTATTCATTGGGCATTCCCAATTATCATATTTATGACTAACACGTGTCCACCCTTGGTCAGCTTACACCCATTGCATGAACCGTTTATACCAAATACACCGTTAAACCAGCCACTTGCCCTGAGGATGCATAACCGCTACATGACCATATAAAAAAATGTATCTTTCTCACGAATCAGTTCCGTGTGGAACTAAATCACATGAATACCATAACATCAGAAAATTCGGCCAAGATTTTGCCTGTCGATTTGGATTTACATTGGTAGCTAATTTTATTCCTG
>JAHEKD010000425.1 GCA_024638545.1 Gammaproteobacteria bacterium | reverse complement strand
ACGATGCCTGCGGGCCCTTGTGCCGGCACATATGCTGATAACATAATGCCGGCCTTTGGTCGTCAAACCCATACAGGACGCATCCTTTAACCGTCTCGCTACGAAGTCCGGTGAGAAATGCTAGCTGATCCATACCAAAGATGCCATGCGACCTGTTTGACCATCTCGTCGATAGGAGAAAAATCGTTTCTCATCTTTATACGTACATACCGACCCCGGTAACCACACCGATTTCACGCCCTGTTGGTATAGTTGAGTTTCAGCCAGGCCATACAGATCAGCGTAATAGTGGTTTCGTCTTTTACTGCGATGGAAGAAGTCTGATACATCGCTGTATCTAGAATTAAATATAGCTTTAACATCACTGCCAACTTCAAACGATTGATGACTGATTGCTGGCCCTATTGCAGCGATGAGGCAATCAGAGTGAGCGCTCATGGTCGTAACAGCCTTGCTGAGAATTCCATTCGCCAAGCCCCGCCAACCTGCATGAAACAGGCCAACTGCGGTACCTTGTGTATTACTGATAAAAACGGGAAGGCAATCAGCAGTTAAAATTGCACAGACGCAATTGCTTTTGGTCGCATAGCTACCATCTGCGTCTACAACCCCGGACAAATCGTCAGCATTTACGATGTTCACGCCATGGACTTGATTCAACCATTTTGGCTCCGCGGGTAAATTCAAATCTGTTTTAAGGCGTTTACGATTGTACTCTACAGCCGCCTGTTCATCATCAACATGATCACCAAGATTCAATCCGCGATATTTTCCGGTACTGATACCGCCATGTCTTGTCGTTGTCAACGCGTGCACGTTTTTTTCGGCCGGCCAGTTAATATTAAATACTTCAATCATTGATGGCACGATCCTCTTTCAATAACTCAATTAGACGTTGCATATCGCCCGGTAAATCCTGCTCAAAAAATACACACTCACCCGTACCTGGGTGTATGAATGATAGTTTTTGTGCATGTAGCGACTGGCGCCTGAACTCTTTTAGCACTGTCACCAGTTTTTCTGAGGCGTGTCTGGGAACAACCAGCCGCTGACCGTAAACAGGATCGCCGAATACGGGGTAACCGATATACTGCATGTGGACCCTTATCTGATGCGTACGCCCTGTTTCTAGTCTGACCTTCAGCAAACAGTGATTTCTATATTTTTCTTTAATCCGATAATGGCTGATTGCCTGTTTGCCTGATTCATTCACAGCCATTCGCTTTCGATCCACCGAGTGCCTTGAAATAGATGCATCAATCTCACCGCCAGATATGGGCACACCATTCACGACGGCCAGATATTCACGTGACATCTGCCTTGACTGTAGCTGCTCAATTAACCTCAATCTCGCTGATTCAGTGCGTGCGATCACCATCAGCCCTGACGTATCTTTATCCAGGCGATGCACAATTCCAGCACGCGGAAGGTCATACAGGGCCCTATCGAAATATAGCAGGCCATTGAGCAGTGTTTGATCCGGATTTCCAGCCCCTGGATGAACGACAAGGCCGTGAGGTTTGTTTATCACCAGTATTTGATTATCCTGATGAACAATGTTTAAGTTTATATCCTGCGCCTGGGAATGTATCGATCGTTGCTGTGGAATTTGTACTTCGAATATTTCTCCGCCACTGACTTTCTGTTTTTGCGGCAAAATCTCATCATCAATACTGACGAGCGCGTCCTTGAGCCATTTTTGGATCGTACTGCGTGAAAACTCCGGAAATAGCATGGCTAATGCTTTATCCAGCCGCATACCTGAATATTCCTGAGGTATCAGGCCGCTAACTTTGTTGTCTGCATCCATACGAATGTTTAATGCGATTTGTGTGCTGATTGGTTAAAATAAGGATTGTTAATAATTATCCCATATTGCGTAACCAACAATGAAATTTTACTCAATCCTGATCACATTCTGCATCATAATATTTTCACTGGCAGGCTGTCAGTCCAAGAGCAGGACCGATCTGTCCGATATTCCGGCACCAGAGCTACTGGCAACTGCAAAAGAGGCGATTGAAGATTCGAATTATGAAACAGCCTTAAATCACCTGCGTGAAATTGAAGCCCGCTTTCCCTACGGTGTCTACGCGCAGCAATCCATGCTCGAAACCGCCTATCTCTATCATAAACAAGGCGAACCGGAATTGGCAATTGCCGCTGCAGATCGGTTTATCTACACCTATCCAACCCACGCGAATGTAGATTATGCCTATTATCTCAAGGGTCTTTCGAACTATACAACGAGTCGAAATTTCGTGTCAAAACTAACGGGCAGTAAAGATTTCAGTGACAGGGATCCGCAATCCGCAAGAGAGTCATTCGATGCGTTCAAAGAACTGACAACCCGTTTCCCTGAGAGTCGTTATACCGAAGATTCAATCAAAAGAATGCAGGCACTGTTAAAAACAATAGCCAAACACGATACCAATATCGCCAAGTTTTACTTGGAAAGAGGTGCATATGTGGCTGTCGTTAATCGATGTAAAAAAGTGATTGAGCAGTATCAAAATACACCTGCAGTTGAAGACGCCCTGGGCATGATGGTTATTGCCTACCGTGAAATGGGGCTGACCGATCTTGCGCAGGATTCCTGGCGTGTATTACAAGTAAATTTTCCTAACAGCAGGTATTTGTCAGAACTAAACAGCTAGATTTACAGTAGTGCGCATAAGTCGAAGCCAAACTGAAAAAAGAAATCTGGAATCACAATTTAAAACACAGATGTATAGTCAGCAAATTGTAAATATCTCAAAAATAGATTCACAACAATGGAATTCGCTTGTTCCTGATGATGCCCCTTTTGCAAAACATGAGTTTCTTGAAGCGCTGGAAAAAACCGGTTGCGTACATCCGGAAACCGGCTGGTTACCACATCATACGATAATAACCAAAAACAACAAGATAATAGCGGCCATGCCCTTTTATATCAAAGGACACTCATATGGTGAATACGTCTTTGACTGGGCCTGGGCCGATGCATACCACCGCAACGGTTATCAATATTATCCAAAAGGCCTTTGTGCTATCCCCTTTACACCAGCCAGCAGCCCGAAATTACTTGTATCTCCCGCTCATGATCCAGCCATGCTGAAAAGAACTCTCGTTGCCAGCTGTTTAGAAGCGGCCAAAGAGTTGAGTCTTTCTTCTGTTCATAGTTTGTTTTCCGGCAGATCTGAGCAGGAATATTGGAAACAACAGAAATTTTTAAATAAAATCGGATTTCAATTTCACTGGCATAATAAGAATTACGCAGTTTTCAAAGATTATTTGAGTGAATTTTCGTCATCGAAAAGAAAAAAAATCCGTCAGGAGCGCGCATCGATAAGCGCACTCAAAATCGAATTTGAAATCAAATCCGGGAATCAGATCAGCGAAAAAAACTGGTCTGACTTCTACCAGTTTTATAAAAATACAGTCAACGCACATGGTGCAACAGC
>JAHEKD010000015.1 GCA_024638545.1 Gammaproteobacteria bacterium | reverse complement strand
GTAAAAGCAGGGGCAACAGACTACACTAAAGACGTTGAGTTTACGTTTATTCCAGCAACACTAAAAACGGGGGCTGGGCAAACAAGAGGTGGGGGCGCAATTCCATTTCCAACCTCCGCAGATGTCGGAAAAGTACTTTCAGTGGATAGCAACAACCATTATGCTTGGGTTGACTTAGGTCTCAATAAGTTAAATTTAACGCAGGTAGCTAACGATCAATATATCTACAAGGATTCGGCAGGTAATTACGTCGGCAAGTCATCTATGGAGCAGTTGAATCAGAATATTTAGTCTTTGAATAATTAAACTTCTATAAAATGACGCCTTTCAATATTAATAACGGCAGTGACCAACTGTATCTGTTCAAAATTCTACGGCTACGACAAAACTGTATAGCCGGGTGTATCGAATATGTATCCGCAGACACAATATCCTTCGGAATTGCCGCCAAATGCCTCAATCCACGATATGATAAACCGGCGCTTTTTCCATTAACCACTCCCCGGATTCCTTTTCGTACCGGGAAAGCGTAAAACAGTGCCAGTCCTCATCATCCAGTTTTGGATGATCTGCACGGTAGTAGTAACCTGGCCAGCGGGTCTCAGTGCGGAAGCTGGTGTGTTGGGCAACCGACTCCGAAGCCAGGACCCGGTGCTGCAGTTCCCAGGCTCGCTGGAGCTGGTGGAGATCTTCGGCACCCAGATAATTCAGGTCTTCCTTTAACATGGCCAAAAGTTCGAGTCCACGATCCAGCAGCGGCTGGTTAGTTGTGTAGTTGACGCTAATACCGCCGACATACTCATCCATGATCTTCTCAAGGCGCTGAAGTCCGTTGATTGGCAGCAGGTATGATGGTGATACGGTGCCGGCTGTAATTTCGTTACTGCCTACACGGTAGGTCTCCAGCGGCTGGAATACAGTCTTTTCCAAATCACGGTACTGCTGCTCCGTTACCCGGGGCTGTTCATTACGCAGGTCGTTTATATAGTTTACCGCTGCCTTCGCCGCGATACGGCCTTCGGTGAATGAACCGGATGAGAACTTGTGTGCCGTGCCGCCTATGGTGTCGCCGGCACCAAACAAACCGTCTACAGTCATCATGCGATTGTATCCCCACTGGTACTCATCGGGAGCGTAGTCGGAAGGGCCGCTTGCCCAGGCGCCTGAGCATGTTGCATGTGATCCCATTACGTAGGGTTCGGAAGTTGTCAGTTCGGGATTGATTTCTTTCGGGTCGATATTCTGCGATGCCCAGACAACCGCTTGTCCAATGGTCATGCCAAGGAAGTTTTCCCATCCAACAGTTTCTTTATGAGGATCCTGGAACGCTTCTTTGGTAACCATGCGAATCGGTCCTCTGCCGGCTTTCATTTCTTCAAGGAATGCGTGGTTGCGCAAACAGGTGGGGACCGGATGGCGGTCGATATAGTCCCCGACGAGTTCCTTGGTATGGTCATACCACCTGGATTCGTACTCTTCACCATAGGCATTTTCCGTGTAGGTTTTGAGATGCAGAAAATAGGCGCCTACAGGACCATACCCATCCTTGAACCGGGTGAGCACAATCCGGTTCTCCATTTGTGTCATTTTTGCGCCCGCAAGAATCGGCAACGCGTAGGCCGACGCACTGCTCCAGGGCGCATACCAGGTTCGTCCCATGCCTTCACCCACTGATCTTGGCTTGTAGATGTGGGATGCGCCGCCTGCACAGACGATCACGGCCTTTGCCCGGAACACGTAGAAGTCGCCGGTACGAACACTAAACCCTACCGCACCGGCGACCCGGTTGGGCCTGGATTCATCCATGAGAAGATGCGTTACCATGATTCGGTTGTAGATCTCTGTGGCTGCTTTTCGGGCAGCCTCGGCTACAATTGGTTTATAGCTTTCGCCGTGAATCATGATTTGCCATTTACCTTCGCGCAGATAGCGTCCCGTTTCCGGATCTTTCATGATGGGCAGGCCCCACTCCTCAAACTTGTGTACGCTTGAATCGACGTGTCTCGCAATGTCATAGCCCAGATCTTCCCGCACCAGTCCCATCAGGTCGTTACGTGCGTAGCGCACATGATCCTCCGGCTGGTTTTCGTCCCACTGCATGCCCATATAGCAGTTGATGGCATACAGGCCCTGGGCGACAGCACCACTGCGCTCGATATTGGCTTTTTCAACGCAGATAATGTTTAAGTCACGACCCCAATACCGGGATTCATAGGTTGCCCCGCAGCCGGACATGCCACCGCCGATAACGAGAACATCTGAGTCAACGGTTATCGTCCTGCGACCGCCAAATAGCGCCATTAGACCAGCACCTGTTTGAGTTGATCGGGGGTCAACGCCGGCAATTTGTCAATGTTTAACGCTGTTGGTTCGTGCGCGAGTTCCTGAGATTTAAAAGCTTCCTCGCTGGGTGGTTCCAGATCAGAGGGTGATGGTATAGTGCCCCAGCCCGTTGTCCTGATCGGCGATTCAAAATTTTTCTCGCGTCCGTCCCTGAACCTGAGTCTCCAGGAGATAGTGCCTTTGGTTTCTTCTCTGAGCACGCGAACACTGTGTCCCAGGGGGGCAAAGTCAGCATAGCCGCGTGCATCGATTGCGTTCTGCGGACAGGCTTTTACACAGGAGTAACACTCCCAGCACATGTTGGGCTCGATATTATATGCGCGACGGGTTATTTTATCGATGTGCATGATGTCTGAAGGGCAGATATCGACGCAGTGTCCGCAGCCATCACAGCTGGTCATATAGACAAATGTTGGCATGTTAGATTCAACTCCCCGGTTTACGGTGTTTGTTCGTCTGCAACTGGGTTCGGAAAAGAACCCTGCCGCGCTGACGAGAGGTAAATGATCTCGTGTTTATCATAGGGTTAAACGCTAGCAATCTTTAGTAGTTCCGCGGCAACCGGCGAATGCTGCTGAAGATCTCTGGTTTATTCGATGGTGGCGGCAGGTTGTTTCTGGAACCATCTGCTTCGGCCACGCGTTTTTGCAATGCAGCAGCGGGTTTAAAAAACATGTGCGCAAACTTCGACCAGGGCACGCCGCCAAACAGTACAGTGGTCGCGAAGATGAAAAGTCCAAAAAACAGATTGGACCAGCCTGAAACGCCGAATAACTGTAGAGTTGACCATATCAACGCCAGTGTTGCCATTGCGATCAGCGACAGCACAAACAGGTCAGCACGCACGATTCGAAAAGGTGAGTTGCCTTCAGCGGCAACATCAACGCGTATAAAAAACCAGAACCAGTAACCGCCTGCACAGATCATCAGTGCACCCAGGTACCATAGGAACGGCCAGAACCATGGAGTCGCGTTTGCGGTGCTCGAATAACTGAAAATCATGACAAAGGTTGAAATAACAAATGCGATAAAACCGTACATGGTGAGCAGATGTGCAATCCGCCGGTGCTGGTTACAGAATTCGGAGGAGGTGAGCACCTCTGATGCAGCCGTCTGTACAGCCAGAGAGGCGACTTTTCCAGCGCCGGCCTTTTCCCTTGCATTGTTCTGTGAGTTCCGCCAGTTGTCAAAAAAGTAGCGGGCACTACCCTTATGTATGATATCGAAAAGTGTTCCGCCCAAGACCAGAAGAATCATCAAGATAACATAGGACTTCATCATGCCAGGGGGTATCACTGCCGAGAGCTCGGCGAACGGATTGTTGACAACCATACAGTCTGCCTCTTCTTGTGTATAAGAAGCATAACCACTATTTTCCGTGAAATCAAGGCGTGTCAGCCAGACGAAATTACCAGCAACCAATGTTGTCACCCTGCATTCATTCAGTATTCGTTTCAGATTTTGCATTTCGTGGCAATAGACGTCCCAATCGCTGCGGCAAATGGATATTCTGGTTACTGAGCAGTTTCCGCCTCAGCTAGCTTATCGCGTGATTGTCGACGCTGTACCACATCAAGGCATATTTAGCCTTGTCGCCATGGCGATTAGCTTCCCATAACCACGCAATTTTTGTGGAATACATTTCTGGGTCAGCCGGTAATCGGTGAATTAGCAGGCAAAGATATAAGACTCCCGCATCGTTATGTGGTTACTACAACATGGATCGAATGGAAAAGACGCCATCCAGGCACTAAAGTATTATCACTTAATACCGGTTATAACCGTAACTATAATGAAGGCATTGCCTATCAGCAATATTTTGCAACAGATGATCTAATGTTCAATGTACCCAAACTGGATAGGCGATTAAATAATAAATCTGAAATATTGGGATTAATCTTTAACCATTCTCCCGAAAAACCACTGGCAATCGAGGGTAACTACTTGGCCGAGAATCCAATATATTACGACAAAATTGGAGACATGGAATTTGTAGCGCTAACTGACAAATCAGGTGCGATCAGAGTTTATGAAAACAACGGCATAAGGTTCCAAGCATGGGATCAGGATACAACCGTCATTGATGAAAATAATATATCCTGGATATTATCAGAATCTAATCTTGAATCTGAAAATGGAAGTACACTATTGCGCCTGCCTGCCAATCGCGCT
The DNA here is from genome assembly GCA_024638545.1 of Gammaproteobacteria bacterium. Classification (GTDB taxonomy): domain Bacteria; phylum Pseudomonadota; class Gammaproteobacteria; order Arenicellales; family JAHEKD01; genus JAHEKD01. The sequence goes on along the minus strand of JAHEKD010000015.1, from coordinate 9,424 downwards.
TTCTGGTTCGGTTGGTTCTCTGCGTATCCACACACCAGGCTAGTTAAATGATTTTTATTCTTATTAATAGGCTCCAAAGATTTTCAGGGTGAAAAAAATATTGATCACACACATTACCGTGGAGCGGGCTGAAGAACCGTGGCGTCGATGTTCGTTTTGGCAAACACCGACAGCGGGAATCAGTGAATAAAACCTGCTGGCGGCATTGGACAAAAGTTATTTTGTACTTCGATAAACATAGAATTTATTATTCGTGGTTCCTGTCTTCACATAAATTTCACAAAAACTACAGTAGTTTGGTGTTTTACACAACCAACGTTTAAGGAGTATTCAAGATGGTAAATCAGAAACACAAACCCTTTCTATTTTACGCTGTATTTTTACTGTTAGCTGTATTCACATTCAACACCCAATTTGCCCACGCAAAACATAGAACAGGCGGATCCATAGCCGATGCAGTTGCAAAAAGTGGCGGAGAATTTGATCAAAACGAAAACGATTTTGATATCTTGCTGAATGCTGTCATTGCTGCAAATCTTGTCGATGCGTTAGCTGCCAGCGGTGCAGATTTAACAGTTTTCGCGCCGACCGACAAAGCATTTATCGCCTTGCCCGTGATCTTGGCGCAGATGTGAAAAGCGAGAAAGAAGCTTTTGATGCCATCGTAGCTGCATTAACAGTAATAGGTAACGGCAACCCAATTCCTGTGCTGACTGATGTATTGCTCTACCATGTCAGTCCAGGAACAAAATCGTTGTACAGGGTAGTATTCAACCGCGAGATTAAAACTTTGCTTGACGGTGCAAGCATTGTGCCGGCCTACCTCAAATTACTGGATAATGATCCGGATTTTTCCAACCCCAGTCTTTTGGTTCGCCAGAGTAATATTCGGGCAAAAAACGGGATTATTCACACGATTAATCGAGTGTTGATTCCTGCCGACTTGCCAAATCCTGTACCGTCAGAGAGCATTGTCGATATAGTGCTTGCAAGTGGAGGTGGTTTTGACAGAAACTGGCGAGATTACGATATCCTCCTTAACGCTGTCATAGCAGCTAACCTGCAGTCTGCACTCGCCGCTGCAGATGCAGATCTTACAGTGTTTGCGCCCAACGATCTTGCCTTTATCAGGCTTGCCAGATCATTGGGTTATCGAGGTTTTAGTGAAATGGGCTCCTACAATTTTATTGTCAATACATTAACGAAACTGGGCGATGGTGACCCCATTCCATTATTGTCCGATGTGCTCTTATATCATGTTTCACCTGGCACTCAGATTCTGAAAGATGTATTGTTATCTGACACAATCGATACCCTGTTGGAAGGTGCCAGTTTTAGCGTTAAATGGCTGAATCTAATCGATAATGACCCAGGTTTGCCTAATCCCAGGGTTAAGCCAGTAATGGAATCGTACACACCATAAACCGGGTGCTGATTCCTGTAAACCTTACTGGATCATAATTAACCAACTCGGAACATAATAACCTTCAGGTGCACCTGGTTATTATGTTCCTTTTACACCATCAGAAATTTGTAAGCTGACTGTCTTGCAGATTGACAGAAAAGGCTGGCATTGAGTAAAAATCAATTGACCATTGTGTCTATTGATATTTACTGGACAAGTGTATGTTCAACACCTCGCGTTAGCGTTCTTTGGCGTCATTTTTTTGCTTAGAAAATTAATCTGCTGTTGAGATTTATTTCGGGGAGTGCCTGGGTATACAGCAGTCAACGACTTCGGCTTAAGCTGTATTTGGGATTTCGTGATTGAAAAGAAAATACCCAGCTCTTTTAATCTCTCAACCTGCCCGGCCCAGCGCTGAGCGACAGCCTTGGTTTGAACGTCACATAAAGCTAAACTTATAAAAAAATCGAGCTTTGTTTGTTGAATCGCAAAATTTATAAGACTCCTTCGGACTTAAAAATAATGTTTTGTGAGCTGTGAGCTGTGAGCTGTGAGCTGTGAGTTTAACTTGTCCGGATCGTGCGAAATCCCAGATCGTGGAAGGTTTTTATCCGTGGTAAACTAAACTAATTCACAAAAAAGGTAAAACAGTAATGACAGAGATATTTTTACGTTATTATTAGAATAATAGGGTTTACATAAAGTATAGTTATTAAGCATACTGTTCGAAATTAATGTTTAGGAGAAATTCTTGTCCATTGACAAAAAGTTACTTGATGATCTGGTTAAAAACAAGGTTGAATTCATCACCTCGGTGCCGTGCAAACAATTAGCAGGATTGCTTGAACAAATCGACAACTGTAAGGATATCTATCATATTCCTTGCAATAAGGAAGATGAAGGTATGGGCTTGTGTGCGGGTGCTTACATGGGCGGAAAACGTTCGGCCATAGTAATGCAAAATACCGCCATTGGGGTAACCGTAAATACACTGGTTACCCTGACCCAGTATTACCGCATCCCCTTACCTATGCTGATCAGTTATCGAGGCGAGCTCGGTGAGCCGGTAGCTTGCCAGGTTGAAATGGCTGTCCATACAAAAGCCTTACTGGCACAGCTAAATATTCCAACTTACCATTTTCACACTGAAGATGATGCGGATGAGCTTGATTCTATTTTGAAATACACTTTTATGTGTAACAAACCTGTGGCAATTCTTACTGATGCCAGTTTTTGGAAGGGGTACTGATTATGATTCGTTCAGAAGTATTGAAAAATTTAATTCCCGTCATCTCCGAGCACTTTGTTGTTTGTAATATAGGTCTTCCCAGTCAGGAGTTACATTTGCTGGATGATCAGCCAACTAATTTTTATATGCTAGGCACAATGGGTCTGGCGTCATCAATTGGCCTTGGCCTGGCGCTTGCTCAAAATCAGAAAGTCATCTCAATTGATGGCGATGGCTCGGTGTTAACAAATTTTGGAACCTTGCCTACCATTGCCAATAATGTAGCTGATAATTTCATTCTGCTGATAATTGATAATGGCAGTTATGGTTCTACCGGCGATCAACCGACTTATGCCGGTCAAAAAACCTCACTTGCAGCGGTCGCAACAGCCTGCGGCTGTGAGAATGTCATCGAGTGTGATGCCGTTAATGCAGTCGATACCATGAAGGAGGCATTGGACAGCGACAAGATGACCATCATAGTCTGCAAATGTGAATCGGGGAACATCAAAGTTCCTGTCATAACCATGGATCCTGTCGTCATTCGTGACAGGTTTATGCGTGAAATTCAGGCGCGCAACGCTGGCTGAGCCGTGGTTGAAGATCTGCAAGAAATTTTGAATAAACAGAAGAGGAAAGACCATGATTAGAAGGACTATTATTAAAACGCTGACTGCGCTGGCATTCACTCTTGCAAGCAGTGTCTCAGTATACGCGGAACTATCCGGACCAGTAAATTATATTATTCCATTTGGCCCGGGCGGTGAGTCCGATATTTCAGCGCGGCTGCAGCAGCCATTTTTTAAAGAAAAGTTTGGTCAGGATCTGGTCATTTCCTACCAGCCGGGCGGTGGCGGTGCCGTCGGCTGGGCATCACTCAATGGATTAAGTGATGATGGTCATACTATTATGGGTATCAATCTCCCGCATATTATCCTCAAACCTGCACAAAAGGATGTTGGATTTACAACCGATAATATCAATGCCTTCTACATGTTTCATTTTACACCGGATGCCATTGTTGTTAAGGCTGACAGTCCGTATATGACACTTCAGGATTTGATTGACGATGCCAAGGCAAATCCTGGTGCTGTTACCATGTCCGGTTCGGGTAAAGCTTCGGCAAATCACCTTGCGCAAATCAAGCTCGATAAAATGGCCGACATGCAAACCACTTATGTGCCGTTCAAGGGCACAGGTGCATCGGTGACTGCGTTGCTGGGCAACCAGGTTAAAGCGCAGTGGGGATACACCACTGTGGGTGCCGCTCAAGGCGACGCTGTTCGCCTGCTTGCTGTCGCCATGGAAGAGCGTCATCCACTGTTCCCGGATGTGCCTACATTCAAGGAACTTGGGTTTGACATGGTGGGTGGTGCTTATCGGGGAATTGCACTTCCTGCATCGGCAACCGCTGAGACCAGGAAGATGTGGTCAGACATGATAGGCGAGATTAATGCTGACCCGGCATTCATACAAAAGATGCTGGACAGTGGATTTGCGATGCTGGACGTTGATGAGCAGAGAATGGCGGAGTTCATGAAGGCACGATCTGAAGACTATCTCAACGATGCACGTGAGGCAGGGCTAATTAAGTAACAAGACTGAAGCTGGCGTCTTGAAGAAAACGTGATATGGATTTCGGGAACTTCCTGGCAGCATTAACACCGCTCAATATTGCTTTAGCCTTATTCGGAGTCATCGCCGGTACAATTATCGGCTCCATACCCGGTTTAACGGCAACCATGGCTGTTGCGGTCCTTGTTCCCATCACCTTCAGTATGGCGCCAGCCTCGGCGCTGATTCTATTGGGGGCTATTTATACCGGTGCAATTTATGGCGGTGCCTATGCCGCTATTCTATTGAACACACCGGGCACGCCTTCTGCCATCGCGACAACCTTCGATGGTTACCCCATGGCGAAACGAGGTGACGGTGATCTTGCTGTTGCGCTGGCGTGCTTCGCCTCTGTTTTTGGCGGGATGGTGGGTGCACTTGCATTGCTGTTTCTGTCACCGCCCCTTTCAAAAGTAGCCCTTGCATTCGGACCGGTCGAATATTTCTGGTTGTCGATTTTCGGACTGTCATTAATCGCATCACTCTCAACCGGGAATCTGGCAAAAGGGCTGGCTGGCGGTGCATTTGGGATGATCCTGTCAACGGTGGGGGTGGCGGAAGTGTCGGCCGATATTCGCCTGACGTTTGGAAGTCAGACATTAATCAGTGGATTCGGTGTCGTCGGGGCGCTAATTGGCCTTTATTGCATACCGGTATTGATTGATCTGGTAGCAATACCGGATCGCCACCTCGAAGTGGAGGACAATGTTAAGTCGGTACGTATAGGTGAAGCGGCGCGCATTGCAATGAAATCCAAGTGGAATCTAATTCGCTCGTCTGTGATTGGTACATTGGTGGGTATTTTACCGGGTGCCGGCGGTTCCGTTGCCGGCCTGGTTGCTTATTCAGAGGCTAAACGAACCGCCAAACCCGAGCAAAAATTCGGGGAAGGCGAGGCTGATGGACTTTTAGCGACAGAGTCTGCTAACAACGCCACGGTGGGCGGCGGCTTTATACCAACGCTGGTGCTGGGCATACCTGGCACACCACCTGATGCTGTCATTCTTGGCGCCTTGCTCGTGCAGGGTGTGCGAACCGGTCCAAGCCTGTTTCAATCAGGCGGATCAATTGTTTACACGTTCATCTATGGTCTTATTATAGCGACAATTTTAATGCTGCCTGCGGGACTGTTAATTGGGCGTTATGCCTACAAGTCCATTATCACAATTCCCAAGGCGATACTCGTACCGACAGTCGGCTTCATGACGATTATTGGCACCTTTGCAATCCGTAACAGTATATCGGATGTAGTCATCATGATCCTCCTTGGTGTATTTGGCTGGGTCGTCTCGCGCTTTGGTTTTGCGGCTTCACCCATTGTGCTCGGATTAATACTGGGACCGATCGCAGAGCAGGGATTTGTTCAAAGCTGGACCATTGGCGCAGCGACAAATAATTTGATCGGAATGTTTTTTGGACGTCCCATTTCGCAGGCAATCGTATTATTCACGCTTGTTTCCCTGTTTTACCCGGCATTTCGCGCCTGGCGTATGCGTCAATCAAACCTTAAGGAGGGAACATGAGTAAAGTGCTGGACCACAGAAGCCGCAAGGGCTTTACGGGATCATTGATAGCATCGGCATTTTTTATTTTTGCCGGCGTGGTGACGCTTTATGATACGACCACGTACTCGGATGTGGATTCAAAAGTATTTCCGCAGGTAGTCGCCATAATTTTAATCATCTGTGCGGCCATATCTCTGTTGACAACACTCATGAGAAAGTCGTCTGAGGGTGGATTCGGTTACGGTGCCTGGTGGCGTCGAATATTACTGGTGATCACCATGCTGCTGACCTGTTTTGCCATGCCGTATTTTGGGTTTCTTGCTGCCAGTGCCATCGCCTTTTGTGGTGCTCTGGTCGCTGCCATGCACGATCCCTGGACCGGTAAAACTGCGATGCTGTACTCAGGCATTGGCATTGCCGTAATGACCGCTTTCTACCTGTTATTCCGCTACGCACTGCATGTGCCCCTTCCATAAAAACTCGATCTGTTTTGCAGAGCAGCCGTAAAACAGAAGAGTCCTGTCTGTGATTGTTTTTGTGATCACGGTGGTCCAGAGCCATTAACCCGCATTTCTCACCACCCTACTACTGCGACGGTCCCTTGCCACGCCCTGTGGGCATTTTACTCGGTCAGGGTCCTCGCCATCGTGTCAACGAAGCCTGCGGGCCCTTGTGCCGGCACATATGCTGATAACATAATGCCGGCCTTTGGTCGTAAAACCCCATACAGGACGCATCCTTTAACCGTCTCGCTACGAAGTCCGATGAGAAATGCGGGCTAGAAATGAAACATTTATTGTCACAATGAGAAATCCCGTGTCACTTTAGTCCACTTATTAGCCGATGTCCTCCGGCAGGTCCTTTTCTACCGGTTCCACCAGCTCCAGCTGTTCAATCAGGTTAATGGCCACTGCGACAAAATCCGAGTCAGTGATAATGCCGATCAGGATTCCATCCCGTACCACCGGAAGACAGCCAATGCGGTGATGCTGCATAAGCAGGGCGGCACTGCGCAAACCTGCATGCTCATCAGTGGTGATTGGGTCTAGCGTCATCAGTGAGGATATAGCGATCCGTGATTCCATCGCTTCCGCTTCCCCGGCATGGGGCAGCAATACAGAGTTTGCCCCAGCTAGCACGTCTCGCTGGGACAGTAGCCCTTTCAGGCGTTGGTCTTCTTCGACAACAGGGACGTGACGTATATTGTGCTCAGCCATAAGCTTGCGGGCATCTTGCAGACTGTCGTCAGGTGCCAACGTGTATACATCTGTGGTCATAATATCGATAACGTTTAACATTTCAACTACTCACTAATTGTCATCGTATATTGATCATAGCCCCTACGGTATCATTGCACCTTGATCTCGGTCAATAGAAATGAAGGGCGGCCTCAGTGATATATAGATCTTAGTTTGAGTCAATCGTCGGTACCCCCCGGAATATGAGAAATGATTTAGAATTGCCGCAAACTCTAAAGACGACATTCTCTACGGTATTGAAAGATCAAGTACAACCAATATACCTATATTTACCTTCAATTATACCATCGCATCACTCTCGAAGCTGTCTATTAGCACACTGATAGCAATGTGTCCGGGACTTAATCTGTTTCCAGGTTTACGAAGTAACAAATGATTGTAGCCAGTACGACCCATACCACACATCACTTCATCCAAGGTCAACGAAATACATATTGCAGCCTGAACGATTCGATGATGTAATACGCATTCCCTGCGATATCTAAGCCAGGAGTGAGTTAGATGCAGCAATTCAATAATATTCTTTGTGTAGTGGAACACGGACGGGGCAGCAAGCCGGCTCTGGATCGAGTCGGAGATGATTGCGGCCGCTCGCCGACTGCAGCAGGTCAAGACGCGACTTCAGGCCGAGACGTTGCAGCGCCAGGCGGATGAGCGGCGCACCCGTCAACAGGCCGACCAGGCAAGGCGCAACGAGCAGCGTCTGCAGGCTGTCATTGCCGGATGTGTCGACGGGATCATCACGTTGGCAAATGACGGCCGTATACAGTCGGCAAATCCTGAGGCACAAAGGCTGCTGGGTGGCCCGGAAAAACTGTTGCTGGGGCGTGACCTGAGCGCGTTTCTGCCCGGGGTGGTCGTGGAGCCAGCAAATGCAGCCTGGCAGGAGACCTGTCTGGAAAACCGGATCCCGGTGGTGTTTGCGGCAGCCTCGATGGATGACGGGCAGGGTTACGTCTGTGTATTACGGGACGAAACCGGGGCGCAGCAGGAGCGCGAGGCCCTGATATCAGCCAAAGAGACGGCGGATTCGGAATTCCGCGCCAAGTCCGAATATCTTTCCAGCATGAGCCATGAACTGAGGACACCCTTGAACGCGATACTGGGTTTCGCCCAGTTGCTCGAGGCCGATCCCGCGAATCCCCTGTCGGAGACCCAGAAGGCCAGCACGAAAGAGATCAACAAGGCCGGTTGGCACCTGCTGGACCTGATCAATAACACCCTGGACCTGGCCCAGATTGAGGCTGGAAAGATGGAATTCAGATCGGAAGAGATCGCCGTGGAGGCGCTGGTCGATGACGCGATTACGCTGGTGGCCCCGCTGGCGGCGGATCGTGCCGTGATCCTGGTCAACCAACTCGGGGTGAGCGGACTGCGCGTGTACGCCGACCCCTTCCGCCTAAAACAGGTCATCATCAACCTGCTCTCCAACGCGATCAAATACAACCGACAAGGCGGCCGGGCGGAGGTTGCAGTCTGCGATGGCAGGCCCGGCTTCTGCAGACTGGCAGTGTCCGACACCGGGGACGGGCTGACCCCGGCGGAGCAGGAAACTGTCTTTGACCGGTTCAACCGACTAGTGCCTGACCGCCACGAAATCGAGGGCAGCGGCATCGGTCTGTCCGTATGCAGATCGCTGGTCCATGGCATGGGCGGAGAGATCGGTGTGCAAAGCCGGCCCGGTGATGGCAGCCGTTTTTGGATCGAACTGCCGCAGCTGGACACCGACGCCTCGTTGCCGAAGGCCGCCGTTTCCTCCTGAAGTCTGCCTGCTCTGCCAGGCACGGCCCCGGGTGCATTGCGCTGCCCTGTTAACCTCCGGTTTCTCCGGCTATGATCGGCGGACCCCGCGCCGGGGTCGATTAGAGCATCTACAAGAATCCATCCGGAGGAGCCCCCATGAAACTCGAAACCCTGGCACTGCATGCCGGTTACGAAGGTGACCCAACGACCCATGCGGCCACCACGCCGATCTACCAGACCACGTCGTACACCTTCGACGATACCCAGCATGGTGCGGATCTGTTCGACCTCAAAGTGGCCGGAAATATCTATACGCGGATCATGAATCCGACCCAGGCGGTGCTGGAACAGCGCCTGGCGGAGATGGAGGGTGGTGTCGCTGCCCTGTGCCTCGCCTCGGGGATGGCAGCCGTGACCTACTCGATCCAGTGCCTGGCCGATGTCGGCTGCAACATCGTCAGTACCAGCCAGTTGTACGGCGGCACCTACAATCTGTTTGCGCACACCTTCCCGCGCCAGGGTATCGAGGTGCGCTTCGCCTCGCACGATGACTACGACGCACTGGAGGGCCTGATCGACGATGACGGGCTGTTTGCATTTTACGAGGCCATCGATGCCAGGCTAAAAACCGACATCATCGGCTACAACATCCCGCAAACCACGGGTATCG
>JAHEKD010000424.1 GCA_024638545.1 Gammaproteobacteria bacterium | reverse complement strand
AGGTCAGGACAGCCAGGTGCGGGTTTTATCGAATGTTTGCCGGCATCGTGGAAACCTGCTGACACAGGGCAAAGGCAATTGTAAAACTTTTGTTTGCCCGTATCATGCCTGGACATATCATTCAGACGGCGCACTTAAAAATGCGCCATTAATGAGCAGTGTAAAAAACTTCGACAAGCATCAGTGTCGCTTACCGGAATTTAAATTCGAACTCTGGAATGGATTTATCTTCGTCAACCTGGATGGATCGGCGCTACCTTTACTGCCCCAGTTGACCGATCTCGACAAATTGGCCCACAACTATCATCCGGAGCTTCGTCATTTGTGCTTTACCGGTGAAGACGTCTGGAACACAAACTGGAAAAATCTGGCTGAAAATTTTATCGAGGGTTATCATCTTAGCCCGACGCATAAAAATACGCTGCACCCGATTACACCGACCAGACTTTGTAAAAAAGAAAAATATAATTCCGCCTATACCGTTTACCGTGCCTATTACTCACCCAGCTATCCGCCCAGGGGGCCGTTTCATGCCGACATGACCGATGATGAAAAGATAAATTCGGTAATGGGGTGCATCTATCCAAACTTTTTGTTTGGCATTGCCTCAAATTTCGCTCTATTTTTGAGTATTCGGCCCCTTGATGTCGATCGAGTGGGTATACGCATGTTTGTTACCGGACCATACGAAGATCCAGAGAATCCCGCTGTTAAGGAATATGTTGACCTTTGCAATGCGTTTAATGCAGAAGACAGGGAAAAACTGGAGACGCTGCAGGTCGCGCAAAAGACCCAATTCTATCGATCCGGCCCGCTCGCACCCGCAGATTATGAAGGCACGATCTGGGATTTTCTTAACTATATAGCATCGCGTCTTGGAAAAAAAAACAAAATAGGCGAATCTGATTCTAAATTGAAACCATGAACAGTTTACATCAAAATTCATTTTCAAATTTACAGCGAAACCTAACGGCAAATACTATAAGCACGTCCTTAAGTGAACAGATATATCAGAAACTGAAATGGGCAATAATCACCGGGCACTACCTGCCCGGCGATGCGTTATCCATTCGATCTCTGGCCAGTGAATTTGACACTTCAATGATGCCTGTCCGGGAGGCATTAAAGCGACTGGTTTCCGAGCGAGCACTAAGTTCGTCCTCCACTCGCTCCTTTAAAGTTGCCGAACTAAGCCCGACACAGGTGTCGCAGTTATTCTTCCTTCGCTCTATTCTCGAAGGCGCTGCCGCAAAAATCGCCACCCATGCATTGACAAACGAACAAATCAATCAATTATATAAAACAGCACTGGCCATTGAAGGGCACGCTATCCGCCAGGATTTCAACAGCTATCTCGCCGACAACTATAGCTTTCATTTCACTATTTACAATGCGACCGGAAATTTTGAAATGACCAGGATAATTGAGAATATCTGGGCACAAATTTCACCCTCATTTTATGTTGGACTTCGAGATCTCAGTGATAGAAATGACTGGCTTAGCGATCATAAGCAAATCGTTGACTCAATCAGGACACGTAATGCGGCACGCACTCAGGCATTGATCGAGAAGGATATTAACTGGGGCACTGCCTTGTATCGAAATTTAAACTCATGACTCTAAGCACTCAGCTTGCTCTTGATGGGGCCAATAATCTCCTGTTTGATGCAGTCAGGGCTAAACCGGGAGAACGGATTTTAATTGTCGGGGAGAAAGGCGCAAATACCCACTATGAGACAAATGTCTGCGATACTATTTTTGCAGCGGCAAAGGCAGCAAAACAATGTGCTATGTCCTGAATGCAAAATACCTTGCCAGTGATTTCTGTCGTACACCGCATCAATTACATCTGCAACTCCATGACAGACTCATTGAGAAAATATCCGCTTCAAGTCAATTTAAAATTACCTGCTCACAGGGCAACGATCTTTCCGGTAAAATATTGAATACCGCCGCGGAAAGCATAGCCAGCGACTCATTTACAGTATTCGAGGTAAATTTATTTCCAGTAACCATTTTTCCACCTCTGAGCTGTTCAAGCATGTCCGGGAAACTGGTCATTAAGGATTGGCTGACATCATCATCAACTGTAATTTATCATGACAGCGTTTACTATCTGGAACAACCGTTTGTCGCCAGTATTGACAAGGGTATGATCACCAGGTTTGATGGCAATCGTGAACAATGCATTTCATTGGAAAAACATTTTAACCGGGTTTGCGGGATTGTCGGCGGTGAAGCCATGGCCATAAACTCCTGGCATACAGGCATTCTACCGTCAACCTGGTATGACGGACGTGCCCGGGATGATCTTGAGCGCTGGGGCAGCATCAGCTACGCGTCACCGCGGGTTACGCATTTTCATGCATGTGGATCAGACCCGGGTCAAATTGGAATTAACTTATTTGATGCAAGCATCTGTTTTGATAACGAGTTTATCTTTGAAGAAGGCAATTTCCTCTATCCACATTCCGATGAGTGTGCTGATCTGTTCAAAGACTATTCCAGCTGGCTTGATGTGTGCGGGCAAAACGCAGATATCGGAATACAGACATGAGTGCAATCAAAATAAAAAACAGAATTTGTGTCATTGACAACTCTGAAATTAATCCGAATGATCAGGACCTGTACGATGCTTTTGAATATGTCGCAGATGACAGCGGCACAGTGGATAACATGTACAGGGCGATGATGCACTCACCCAAAGTAATCAGGCCCATTCATGATTTGTATCTTGCCTTGCTGCATGATCGCGAATCTCCCCTTGATAAATGGGTGGGTGAATTGCTCAGCGTCCAGGTCGCCATACTAAACAACTGTACTTATGCACTGGCCCATCACAGTGCAAACCTCAGCACATATATCAACAACCCGGACAGATATAAGCATGTCATTGCCGCGCTGAGCAGCAAAAACTGGAGTGATGTAACCGATGATGCAAAAATAGTGGCCATGCTTGAATATTCACAGAAACTTTGCCAGCATCCGGATCAAGTAAGTGAAGCTGATATTGAGCTACTGCGCAGACAAGGCCTCAGCGAAAAGGAGATTGTTTACATCGCCCAGATCAATGCAGGATTTGCTTACTGGACACGTATTCTCAATGCATTAGGTGTCGAAATTGCAGGTGAACCGATTGGCATAGCGGGAAGGCCGTGACCATGATGTTCATTAATTATTTCAATAGGAGTTAACAATGTTTTTACAAAACGCCTGGTATGTTGCCGGCTGGGAGCATGAATTCGATCGTCAAATAAAACAAATCATGGTATTGGGCGATAAAATTGCCGTTTATCGCTGTCAAGACGGCAAACCCGTGGCACTCAAGGACGCCTGCCCTCATCGCAAGCTTCCCCTGTCGAACGGCCGCCTGGTCGGTGATGCAGTTGATCTCGAAGAGCGCCCTGGTCTTCGACGTGTTGTCGATCGTGTAGATCAGCTGCCGTATCTCCTTC
>JAHEKD010000423.1 GCA_024638545.1 Gammaproteobacteria bacterium | reverse complement strand
GCCGGGTATGAGGCTGGTCGTGCCGTTCGGGCGCAGAAAGCTCACGGGGCTTGTGGTCAGGTTCAAGACGACAACCGACGTGCCGGCCGGCAAGATCAGGTCGGTGTCGTCTCTGGTTGACAGGCGGCCCGTGATTTCACCGCCATTGTTCAGTTTGTTGCGCTGGACTGCTGATTATTACCAGCAACCATTGGGCGAAGTAATAAAAGTGGCACTGCCCGCTGCCTATCTCCCCAGGGTGGCTGATTTAACAAAAACATACCGATTATCTGGCTCGCTGGCTATTGCGGACGTTCGAAGGTCGCTAAAAAAGGCACCGAATCAACTGAAAATCTTTGAGTTCATGCTGGAAAATCAATGCCGGGCCGCCCATGAGCAGCTGCAGCTGCTCATGGGCGGCTGGCGCGCGGCTGTGAACTCCCTGATTAGAAAAAAAATTGTTGAGGTGACAGTTAGTCAACAAGACTGGCCTGCTGAAAGTCCTGACAAAAACGCAACATTACAGAAACTCTCAAAAGAGCAGGAAAATGTAATAACCCAGATTAGCGCCCATATTGATTGCTTCAAAGTAAGTTTGCTTCAAGGCGTGACCGGCAGCGGCAAGACGGAAGTCTATCTGCATCTCGCGCAGCAGGTACTCGGGGCAGGTAAACAGGTATTGGTACTGGTACCGGAAATTGCCCTGACGCCGCAGCTTGTTTCACGTTTCGAGCAACGGCTCGGATACAAGGCGGCGGTGCTGCATTCCTCACTTTCAGAAAAAACCAGGCGATTGAGCTGGCAGGCCGCCGCAACAAGCCAGGCAAGAGTCATTTTAGGGACACGATCTGCGGTGTTTACGTCAATGCCTGACCTGGGTCTGATCATTCTTGATGAGGAGCATGACATGTCGTATAAACAGCAGGAAGGTGTCCGTTATCATGCACGGGATGTCGCTATTATGCGTGCCAAACAGGAGAATGTTTCTATTGTCATGGGCTCTGCCACGCCGTCGCTCGAATCTTTGGCTAACGTCATTCGGGGTCGCTATCAGTTATGTGAACTTAAAAAGCGGGTTGCCAGGGCAGTGATGCCTGATATTCACATGCTCAGTCTGGATCAGCTGAAAGTTTGTCAGGGGTTAAGCATTACTTTAATTAAAGCCATAGAAAAAAACCTGAAACGCAAGCAGCAGACGCTGATCTTTATTAACAGGCGTGGCTATGCACCAATTGTTATTTGCAGGCAGTGTGGTGAGACCGCCTGCTGCGAACATTGTCATGCCCGTTTAATTTATCATCACGACGGCAGCCTGCACTGCCATCATTGTGGTGCCGTTGAATCTGCAGGCGATGTTTGCAGATCCTGTCAGTCGAGTAGCATTGTCAAGCTGGGTCAGGGTACCCAGCGAATTGAACAGCTATTGAAAGAGTTCTTTCCGAAGGCGCGCATTTCACGCCTGGATCGTGACGTCACCCGGAAAAAAAACCAGCTGGAATCTGTGCTTGAGAGTATGATCGAGAGACAGGTAGACATACTGATTGGTACACAAATGCTGACCAAGGGTCATGATTTTCCGATGGTCACGCTGGTGGGGATAATTAATGCAGACCAGGGACTGTTCGGTCTGGACTTCCACGCAACTGAAACGATGATCCAGCAGCTAATCCAGGTTTCCGGTCGTGCGGGCCGGGGAAAGAACCCGGGAAAAGTGTTGATACAGACGCATTTTCCGGAACATTATCTTTATGGACACATCTGCCGTCATGATTACGGCGGTTTCGCCATGCGTGAACTTAAATTGAGGCAGCAGGCCGGTTTTCCGCCTTATCACTACCTGGCATTGATCAGGGCATGGGACAAAAAAGAGCCTGCCCCGATGAAATTTCTGTCTGCCATTAAACGCTTGTCCACTGACTTACAGTCCGAATTCCCGATGATAAAAATCATGGGTCCGGTTTATTCGCCTATGGCCAAACTGAAAAATCGTTACCGGGCACAAATTCTCGTCAGCAGCTCCTCTCGCTCAGCCAGACAGCACTTTCTAAAAAAGTGGATTGGCCTGTTTGAAGACAGTAAACTAACAAAATCAGTAAGATGGTCAATAGATGTAGATCCGCTCGATCTATATTAAGATGACGCATGACTTATCAAAATTACCGAAATCACCGGGGACAGACCACGCTCACAAAATTATGCCAATCAATGTAAACAACTTTAATGCCTGGCATTACTGGCTGGTGAACGGATTGCTGTTGATCACGGCAATCCTGCTTGGCTTTGGCCTGGTCATGCCGTTGGTCACCTTCAAGCAGCTGGTTTTCTTTACCAATACATTTTCAATTGTTTCCGGCGTCAAAGCCCTTTACACTCAAAATCAATACTTGCTGTTTGTCGTAATTTTGATCTTCAGTATTGTTATACCCGTACTGAAACTTGTATTATTGGCCGTTAACTGGAATTATCCCGCGATCAGTGTCCTCCACTGGCGATCTCGCTTGCTCTCAATGAGCGCGGCGCTGGGGCGCTGGTCCATGCTGGATGTTTTTGCGGTTGCGGTATTTGTGGTCATGATGAAGATAAACCTTATTTCTGAGGTCCAGACGCATCGTGGCCTGCTGGTGTTTACATCTGCGGTCGTGGGCCTGATGTGCCTCAATGTCTACATTAACCGGCTGCTTTTGAAATATCCGCAGAATAAATGGCAATAAATAGAGACAGACCGCGCTTTTTCTTAACAAAAAGCGGGGTCTGTCCCCCGTTTCCCGGACAATGTTATATTTGCTCATGCACACAAATCATTTTTATATTTTTGCTTAGGCGTTAGAATACAGGCCATTCTTAATGACTGACCAGCGCCAATAATATACCCCGTGAAACAACTAATAACTGATCTCATCCGTGACGCAATTGAACAGCTTGAATCTGCAGGTAAATTGCCGGCTGGCGTGGCGTCAGCTCAAATACATCTGGAACGAACCCGGCAAAAATCCCATGGTGATTTTGCCTCGAATATTTCGCTGGCGATGGCAAAAAAGGTGGGAAAAAATCCGCGTGAGCTGGCCGCGCTGATAATAAGCGCATTAGCCGCAAATGATCAAATTACCAAGGTAGAGATAGCAGGGCCGGGTTTTATTAATTTTCATGTGAATGAAGCGAGTTCCCTTACTGTGCTGGCGGATATTTTAAAGCAGGGTGAGGATTATGGCCGTAATAATATTGGACGCGATCAGCCCATCACGATTGAATTTGTCTCAGCAAATCCGACCGGACCACTACATGTCGGCCACGGACGCGGGGCGGCGTTTGGTGACAGCCTGTCTCGCTTGCTGGGCTTTTCAGGTTACCGGGTTCACAAAGAGTATTATTTCAATGATGCCGGCAGGCAGATGGACATATTGGCATTGAGTGTATGGCTGCGCTATCTGGAGCAGCTCGGGGTAGACATAAATTTTCCCGGTAATTGCTATCAGGGTG
>JAHEKD010000422.1 GCA_024638545.1 Gammaproteobacteria bacterium | reverse complement strand
CTGGTGGAGTCCGGAGCGTGAAATGCTGCAAACAATGATTGATCAGTCACAGCGCCATGTGAATGGCACGGTGCGGGTTAAACTGTATAAAGGATCGGTTAGTGTTACCGGCAGGAAGTCACCCGCCGATTCGCTTTTTGATGAACGCATTGCGACTTTCGAAGATGATCAGGGAGCGTATAACCAGGCGGACGCTGAAGGCTTTATCAAGTTGAACGCATTGCGCTTGCGCATCGGTGCTAAACGGTCTAGCTGATCAACAGCGGCAGTCGAGTGTGCTGCCAACACTGGCGATTATCGTGCCGGCACTCAACGAGATGCCAATGCTGCCGGCACTTAGTCAACAGCTGGTTGCACTGGGCGTGCAACAGTCAATAATAGTGGATGGTGGCAGTGACGATGGTAGTTGGGAATGGTTGCGGGCTAACTGGCACAATGGCAAATCCCGGCTGGCACTGCAGAGTGATGGCGGGCGGGCTGGGCAGATGAATGCCGGCGCGGCGCATAGCGAAGCCGATATCTATCTATTTTTACATGCCGACAGCGTATTGCCAGACGGCGCGGTCGAAGCGATCAGCGGGGCGCTGGCTGATACAGCACAATGGGGACGGCTTGATGTGCGATTCGATTCTACAATGCCTGCTATGAAGGTGATCGAATGGTTTATTAATGTTCGTTCGCGGTTGACGGGTGTGGCAACTGGCGACCAGGCCATTTTTGTAGCAAGAGAGCTGTTTGAACGTGTTGGTGGGTATGATTTGATCCCATTGATGGAAGACATTGCCCTGAGTACGAAACTGAAACGACTGGGACGACCCGCATGCCTGGCTGATAAAGTGCTTACCAGTGCCCGTCGTTGGGAACAAGGCGGCGTTATCAAAACAGTGTTGCTGATGTGGTATCTACGGCTGGCTTATTATTGCGGGGTTCCAGCGGAGCGGCTGGCGCGACAATATGCACATATCAGGTGATGGCCAAAATCCGCAGTATACCGCTGGTGCTGTTTGCCAAGACTCCCATTGCGGGTGAAGTCAAAACCCGGCTGCAACCACAGTGTACACCGCAGCAATGTGTTGACATCGCGCGGATATTAATAAGCGAATCAGTTCGCGTTGTCAGTAGAGTTTGGCCAGGCTCTGTGTCACTTGCCGTATGGCCTGATGCTAATGATTCATTTTTGCAACGCCTGCCTTCTGACCATGATTTGTCAGTGCTCGTACAGGTGGCAGGTGATTTAGGCGATAAGATGCATGCGGCCCTGCAGCAATCTGGCTACCCCGCAGCGGTCATGGGCTGTGACGTACCGCATATTCCCTCCGCGCATCTAAGCCAGGCATATCGTTGGCTGAGTGATGGCCGGGATGTAATCGGGCCATCTGCAGACGGCGGTTATTATTTGTTGGGATTAGCCCGCCCAGCGCCAACAATTTTTAACGGTATCAAATGGGGTACCGATCAGGTGCTGACAGCAACCCTTGACCGCGCGCATAACATTGATCGTAGATTGCTGTCATTACCGGTGTTAAATGATATCGATACCTGGGCTGATTTATCGACCACTCCGCTGCCTGCTCTGCAGGCTTATCTCAAGACGATGCAGCAGGAATGAATTTTAACGCGATGCCATTGTTGCAGTAACGCAATCCTGTTGGCCTGGGGCCATCTTTGAAAACATGTCCCTGATGACCGCCGCAGCGTGCGCAGTGGTATTCGGTGCGCGGCAGGATCAGTTTAAAATCCTTTTTTGTTTCAATGCGGCCTTCAATCGCTTGCCAGAAGCTGGGCCAGCCAGTACCACTATCGTATTTTTTATCCGATTCAAACAGTACCAGATTGCAGGCAGCACAGGCGAACTGGCCTTCCCGTTTTTCCTCATTTAGCGGGCTGCTGAAAGGTGCTTCAGTGCCTTCCTGTCGCAGGACATAGTAGGCTTCCTCATCAAGTCGCATTTTCCATTCGACCTCGTCCAGCGTAAAAGGCTCAACGTTTTCCGGGTTGGGGTCGAGTTGAAGTTTGTTTTTCATGGCATAGGATCGGGTGCTGACACTCAAGAGCGTTGGCGAGAGTGCCAGTGCGGTCAGGATTAAGGCGTTACGTCGTTTCATGGCTTGAATGTTAGCAGAGATGGAGTGAATAAAGACCGCAGCGACTAACAAATCCGTGCATATATTTTAATCCCCACAAAATTAATTATAATTATATTTACCATAAATATATATCCACTATAACTTCAATATAGCGATTTAAGTGACATTTAATACCACATATAAAATAATATGCTTGGTATGGGTATAGTTTAAATAGAAGTGGTAAATTAATACGATAAACATCGCGCTACATAGATCCGGTCAAGTTCCATGCGACAACAGGTAAGGCAATGAACTGACAGCGAATTGCCGGGTCTCGGTAGCGATCCTGATTGATCGAAGTCTGCCAAATACCTTTGCCCGAGAACGGATGTGAGCGGATCAACAATGTATCGAAGCACTCATTGTTTAACCTTGTTGCGATGCATGTGGTTCGCTGGTTCTGACCTTGCGCGTCACGGAGATGTAAAATTTTATAAATTGGCGTTTATTTTTAACAGCGCTTACGTTAATGTCTCCCCTCAATTCTATTATGTATGTCAGTTATAAACCCCATAAGCTACCAAGCGGAGAATCCAAATGAGTAAACGTGATGACCTGATCGCCAAGTACGCAAGCGATCTGCAAAAGAAATGTGGCGAGAAGCCAAACATGAAATTATTAACCGCCGTGACCATCGGATGTGGCCCCTCAATTTACAACGCTGACGCATGCACCGTATCTGCCGGCGATAAAAAAGAACTTGAGCGAGTAAAGAAAAACTTCCTGATTAAAAAGCTCGGCTTGAAAGACTCAGCCCGGCTCGATGCAGGAATTCAAGATGTGATCAACACCTATGGCCGCTCTAACCCGCGCAAGTATCGCGCCGTGGTTTATTACTTATTGGTGAAAAAGTTCAGAAAAGGCAGCGTATACAAATAGCAGTCGGTTTGAAAATCCTGGCCCGGATTGGCCACTGAAAAAAACCCGCGGCCGCGGGTTTTTTTATTACTGCAACCGTAATAAGTTGTGCAGCCACTGAATCAAATTAGCTGGTGCCTAGTCGCGCCAGAAGGTGGTGGTGAACAGCACTAGAAGGGTAAATAATTCAAGCCGGCCCAATAACATGGCGAATGCCAGGATCCATTTAGCGGCGTCATTAATGCTCGCATAGTTGTTGGCGACCTGTTCCAGTCCCGGACCGAGATTGTTTAGACAGGCAGCGGCGGCAGAAAACGCCGTCACGCCATCCAGACCAACAAGACAAAGTGCAAAACCGATCAGTGCGTAGCAGAAAATATAGGTGCAGAAAAATGCTGTTACCGTGGCGATAATCCGGTCGCTGACAGCTTTACCACCGTGCTTGATTGACAATACGGCGTTGGGGTGAA
>JAHEKD010000421.1 GCA_024638545.1 Gammaproteobacteria bacterium | reverse complement strand
CTCAAGTTCTTCTGCGCGTCTTTTATGACGTTCCTCTAGTTCTTCCGGCGTTAGAAAACTGTATGGTGACCATTCCAGAACGTGAATGACTTTAAGTGTTGCACCTGCCTTTTGGGCCTGCACAAGGGCATACTGTGCAGTGCGTATACTCCCCTCACTGCCATCAATACCGACAACGTAACTCTTGGACATGTAACTCTCCTATATATTGTGGTCATGAAAAAAACACAGCTACCAACCCTAATTTCTCACCATCCTACTACTGCGACGGTCCCTTGCTACGCCCTGTGGGCATTTTACTCGGTCAGGGTCCTCGACATCGTGTCAACTATACCTGCGGGCCCTTGTGCCGGCACATATGCTGATAACATAATGCCGGCCTTTGGTCGTAAAACCCATACAGGACACATCCTTTAACCGTCTCGCTACGAAGTCCGGTGAGAAATGCGGGCTAACTGTGCGTACAGAGATTAACGGTTTTTATGGAGAAAATAAACTCTATTGATATTTTAAGTGCTCATAAGTTAATAAATAATATTAATACTAGACAACATACAATTAACTATTTTTATTTATGGTGCCAGTCTTTGTATACACCAGGCACCGCTATTTTGATCTTTTGAATAATCGAAACGATCGTGTAGACGGTTTTCCCGGCCCTGCCAAAATTCAACACGTCTGGGGATGATGCGATAACCTCCCCAGTATTCCGGTCTGACAAGTTTGAACTCATCAACCGATTTTTTGAGATTTAACAACTGTTCATAGGATTCCACGCGCTGACTCTGCGGTGATGCAATCGCACTGATCTGACTGCCGACAGGTCGGGATAAAAAATAGGCATCTGATGTTTCAGGTTGTACTTTCTCAACCGCCCCTTCAATCCTGACCTGCCGCTCGAGCCTGTCCCACCAGAAAGTTGCGGCCGCGCTGGCATTTGAACCCAGATGCTGACCTTTTCGTGATAAATAGTTTGTGTAAAAAATAAATCCTTCATCTATCCCCTTTAATAGCACAATCCGGCAGCAGGGCCTGTTTTTTTCGTCAACGGTAGCAAGCGCCATTGCATTCGGTTCATAAATGTCCGATTTTTTAGCCTCTTCGAACCACTTCTTGAACTGCTCAATCGGATCCGCAGCAAGCTCGCTTCTGTTAAGCTGCTGCAGCCCATAGTTCTTGCGCATTTTGCCCAGATCACGATTAACCATGCATTAAGCCTTTTTTGTGCAACCCTCTACGGTTTTTTGTATCAGGCCGTCGACAACTGCATTCAGGGCATCGACTTCGCTATAACCATTCTTGATCGATTCAGTATAGATATTTAATTGACGATGAGCGCTGGTACCCCGCTCGAGGATAGTGTATGCATGATTAACTTCTTTAACGCAGTCCAGTGCCTGCGCATCTTCAGAAATGATATCCAGCATTTCGTCCAACAATATGTCATAGGGTTTAATCTCTCCAACACCAAAATCAATTAATCCTTCATCGATACCGTAACGATGAGCACGCCAGCAGTTTTCCTCTATCAGGAAATTCGCATAGATACGCCAGCGTTGATTTTTACGGCGCAAACGAAACAGCATGCGCATCCAGCATACATATATCGCCGCAATACAGACTCCGTCATCGACGTCCGTACAAACATCGGCAATACGCATCTCCAGGGTTGGGAATTTGTGGCTGGGGCGAATATCCCACCAGATTTTGCTTGAATCCTCAATAATTCCTGCCTTTATCAGGACCTCGACGTGACGCTTGTATTCTCTGTATGTTTCAAAGTAAGTAGGCAGCCCGGTGCGCGGCATTTCACTCCATACGCATATCCGGTATGATTTTAGACCGGTATTCTGCCCCCGCCAAAACGGCGACGATGTGCTCAGCGCAAGCAGGTGCGGGAGAATGTATGCCGCCTGCCCCATCAGGTCGACGCGCAGATCATCATCCGGCAAACCAACGTGGATATGCATGCCGCTGATTAACAATCGCCTGACAACCTGCTGTAAGTCTTTTGCTAAATCATAATAACGATCCTTATCGGTTAACTGCTGCTGACCGCTAATCGCGAATGGATGTGTTGAGCTGGCGATTAATCCCAGATCAAATTCACTGGCGATCTCAGCTACCGTTGCCCTGAAGTTTCCAAGTTCGGTCCTGGCCTCGCCGATGGTTTTACATACCGGCGTGCCGATTTCCACCTGGCATTGCAAAAACTCCCGTGTAACGTGCTCACCCAGCGACTTTTCAAGTTTTGGCCATACTCCATCTGGTACTTTTTCAATTAAATTCCGCGACTGAAGATCGACGAGATAATATTCCTCTTCAATGCCAACGCTATAATCGGGTTCACTACTAATCATGCAAGCTCCAATTTACAGTAAAGGTTTTTGTTTTCAAGCAATGGTTTTACCGCCTGATAAAGTATTGTTGCCCATCGCATTACCCCAACTTCATCTGAGACCAGATCCTGCCTGACCTCAATAAATAAATGCGGTAATTTTCGACCCCGTGCGTGTACATCAAACGCATATCCCAGCGGATCCAGCGCTGTATAGGGTTGATTGTCACCAATTTTAAAATCAGTTTGTTGCCTTAGATTGTGTATAAAAGGCACAGCCATTCGATCATCTGTATCCCACATCACCCCGACGTGCCACGGACGCACAAGTCCATGATAAACGCGTGTAAACGTATGTATCGCCAGAATTGCCGGATATATACCCTTGGACTGAAAGCCGTCAAGGGTATGGGAGAACTTATTGTGATACGGCCAGAACAGTTCGTCTATACGTCGCTGTTTTTGAATTTGCGTCAACGGATGGTTGCCTGGAATTTCAGTGCCTTCGCTTACAATGGGTATTGAACCGGGATCATCGAGATGTCGATTTAAATCGACAACCAGGCGTGAGTAACCGGAATGAATCAGAGGCGCATCAAGTTTATCTGCAAGCACACGGGATAGATTCAGCGCACCAATATCGTAAGCGATATGCCGACTCAAATCACTATGCCCAAGGCCCAGATCATTCAGCTTTTTTGGTATATAGTTGCTTGCATGATCACAGCTAACCAGCACGGGTGCTGTGCCCATTGTGTTTTCTACCTCAACCACCGCCGGCTCATCCTCTGCGATCAATCTATGAGCGTATGCAGAATCAAACATTTTATCGAGATATTGAATCAATTTAATTTACGTTAATCTTATAACGACACATTTTAACTTGTAAGAGTCGTACCTGACCACAATTCAATTATACTCGATAAGCTTAATTTCAAAGACACTAGATTATCAGGCTCTTGTACACTAATCCGACGATGGCAGACACAAAAATGACGGGAATGACTCCTGCCTGATAGCGCAGCAATGTATAAAAAGCAGCAATGGCCAGGCCTGCGGCCAGCCATTCAAACGGTTCCCAGAGTCCAGACGGCCAGAATGTATGGATTGAAAAGAACA
>JAHEKD010000420.1 GCA_024638545.1 Gammaproteobacteria bacterium | reverse complement strand
CGTAATACTCTTTGACGACATCAGATCTAGTCCGGAACAGGTCGTCAGTGATCTTTATGAATTTTTACAGGTTAAACCGCATAGATTCAGCAGCAATTCTGAAACTAAATCCAATCCGAGTTACGTTAATCGATCGGCGAGAGTTGAGTCCGTTAGAAAAAAGACTTATCAGATATTTAAACGTTTGGGCTTGGAGGGTGTCTGGAATGTTGCAAGAAAAGCGGGCCTGCAGAAAATATACAGAAATCTAAACCGTCAATCCAGTGATACAGTCATCCCTCCCGCAGATGCAAAGACAAAAGCTGAGCTTAAGGAGATTTTCAAAGATGACGTCAGGCAACTGGAAGATCTCATTCATCGTAACCTGGACGGTTGGAAATAAATTTCCATGTTAACATCGACTGAAAGCAAAATCGGCCACATTTTCATGGCCCTTATTGTCATAATAATTATTGTTGGCATCGGTTTTATTGCGAGTACGGGCAGCTTGTTACTTATCGGTCTATTAGTTGGCGGCATAGTCGGCATTGTCATACTGATTTCGCCCAAGCTTTTATTCATGGTAACAATATTTGGGTCTATTGTTATTGCAGGTTTAACACAGCTCTATATACCGCAACTCGAATTAGTGCGCTGGGGTTTTGCCGGCTGTGCAATCTACTTAGTCGTGTACGTTATTTCTTATTTTGTGCAAAATAGTTCAAAGGTAAGAGAAGACCCTATTTCCCCACTGATTATCTGGGGGATATTATTTATTGTATTTATCTTTTTAAGCATGATATTGAACAACCCTAATTTTGAAAAATTAATCTTTGGAATCAAAGGGTATTTCCAGGTTTGGGGAATTTTCCTTGCATTAGCTTTCATGCCCTGGGACGAAAAATTTGTAAGTAAACTTCCAAAATTTTTATTCATTATAGCGTTAATTCAAATACCGTTTGTTCTACACCAATATTTCTATTTAGTTCCCCTTCGCCAGGGCATCACTGATGTAGTAGGGCTGGTCCCGATTGATATAGTCAGCGGCACTTTTGGTGGAAAGATTTATTCCGGTGCCGCCAATGCGCCACTATCCGTTTTTTGTTTTATTGTATTTTCCGGTATTATTGCTCTATGGACAAATAAGTTACTGAGTACATACAAAGCCGCTTTGCTCTCAACCTTGGTATTATTTCCAGTTTTTATTAATTCCACAAAAATCTCTGCCCTATATTTTATCGTTGTCTTATTCGTGATTTTTCGTAAAGAATTGGTACAAAATCCAATGAGCTTTATGATAAAGCTTGCTGTTGTCATAGGTCTATTAGTCATTATGGCAATCTCTGTAATTAAACACACGCCAGAAAGTAGTGACGTCAGGACCTTTAAAGACTTAGTTGAGTTCACCTATAGTTATAATGTCGAAAGTGAAACCACAAGGGAAACAAGGCTCAGTCGTGGTGGAGCATTTAAACTCTGGCTGGCACCTGTTCGATCACATAGCGTAAAGGAGTTATTAATAGGATACGGTCCAGGTGCATCAAGAAAACCTGACCCGAGAGTAGTCAGCGCAATCGGCCAGCAGGCAGTTGTAGGTAATACGGCAGTGGTAGCAGTTCTTTGGGAGGCTGGTATCGTTGGTCTGATATTGGTATTTGGTCTATTTGCATCTGCTTTTTTTGCTGCCGTAAAATTAACATCTGATTTACAGTACAATCGCTTTCAGGCCAGTATCTTTCAGGGCATTCAGGCAGGAATTATGGTCTGTTTTATTAGCCTGTTTCATAAAAACTCTTTTATATTTCACATCGGCTACCAGGCGGTATTAATGCTGCTGTTTGGTTATATTGTTTACTGGCAAAAACAGGTTTATTTAAACAAAAAAAACACTGAAACCGGCCTTAAAAATAGTTCCAGCAGTATCGTGCCCTCCGAATTAACGATATAAGCGTATATCCGACTCTTTAAATATAGCTGGAAAAAAGCTGGCAGGCGAAAATTGCGGTGACAATAAATGACACGACGCTCATGATGAACCTGCATGTAAACCACTTACGGCATCAGGAATTGAAAACAGAAATCACCACTCCAGGACGATAGAAAATTAACTACAAACTGTTTTTAAATTAGCAATAGAAATCTTTCAATACCTTTCATAAGATGGTTAGTTCTGGCTCTGAAATTCAAATAGTTCTTTTCAATCTGCATAACCAGGAAAGATTTCTATTGTTAAAGTTCATCCTTTATTCGATCAGATCTTAATTAATGATATAACCGTCTACATCTTTATGCGTGACGTTACCGTTCAGATCTGTTGCCGTTAACTTTAAATCACCCGAGCTGATAATTGTTACAGTACAATCCAGCCGCATCACACTGGTCTGGCTACAGATCAAGTTCGAAACACCTGCTGTATTCCCCCAACGAAGCCCAACACCACTTGGCAATATCGGTTCATCGTTATGAACGGTGAATGTTGTATCATTTATCGGACCTGAGCTGGTTTTAGTTGGCGCATTGGCTGTGATCCAAAGATTATTAACAGTCGTGATCAAATAGCCGTTTTTACTGTTGTGAGCCAAATTACCGGCATTATCGGTCGCCGAGATTTTTACGTCACCTGAGCTGTCAATACTCAACGTACAGTCCACCTGTTTTGAATGAGTTTGACTACAGCTAAAATCAGATATGTCAGCCGTACTGTCACTGCGAAGAATAACATCGCCCGCCGAAATCGCTTCATTATCCTGAACCAGAACTGTTGTGTCAGTTATTGGGTTCGAACTGATTTTTGTAGGTGCATTAAATGAAATAGTGGGCCTTTGTGTATCCGGTCCGGTGCTGTCGATGATATAGCCGTTTTCATTTTTGTTATGAACATTACCAGCCACATCCGTTGCCGTAAGTTGTAAATCACCCGAACTGGTGATCGTAATGGTACAGTCCACGCGTTTAGAATTGGTTTGATTGCAGTTAAAATTTGAAACACCGGCTAAATTATAGTAGCGCAGAACCACTTCACTCGCCATAATCGCTTCATCGTCCTGAACAATAATTGTCGTATCTGTTATCGGGCCACTGCTGTTTTTTGTCGGTGCATTAATCTGAATGATCGGTTTGGCTGTATCGCCAGATGGCACGCCGCCCCCGCCGTTATTACCGCTTGGATTTTTACACACATCGGGCGTTGATGTACCGGCATTGGGATTTTCATCATCGAGAATAGTGATGGATTCTACAGAATTAGTGATTCGAGCACCGTTTGCATTTAATATCCGTACCTTAAAACACTCATTCTTCTCATATTTCGTATCATCCAGTAATGTCACACGAAACGTCGCTTTTGTCTGGCCCGCCAGGATGGTGATCACCTGCTTTTTGCCATTAAAATCATTTGAGTGATAATCTGATGACGCTGGAATCACCACCGGGTTACCTTCACCCGGCCCGCTGTTATGATGGGATTGACCTGCATATTT
>JAHEKD010000419.1 GCA_024638545.1 Gammaproteobacteria bacterium | reverse complement strand
CATTTTTTAAACTGGCACCATCCATCCTGGCGGCTTCCAGAATATCAACAGGAATCTCTTTGAAATAGGTATAGAGCATCCAGATGACAATTGGCAAATTCATCAGTGTCAGAATTATGACCAATCCGGTTCGTGTATCCAGTAATCCCCATTCACGGAACAACAGGTAGATCGGCACCAGCACGCCTACGGGAGGTAACATTTTAGTCGACAACATCCATAGCAGCACGTCTTTGGTTCGCTTTGTCGGGCTAAACGCCATGGACCACGCTGCCGGGATTGCAATAATGAGTGCCAAAATCGTAGAGCCCACTGAAATGATCACCGAGTTCATGAAATGCAGAAAGTAGTTCGACCGGCTCAGTACTTCTGCGTAGTTCTCTGTTGTCCATGAAAAGTTAAATAACAAAGGCGGTGACGCTATGGCGTCTGCCTCAGTTTTAAAACTGGTTAATATGGTCCAGAAGATGGGGAAAAAGATTAAAATACCTACCATCCAGGCCAATACTGAGGTAAGTATTTTTCGTTTGTTGTCATTTGCATGATGCATTGATTACGCCTCCAGATTTTTGCCAACCATTCGAACAAGGAATATCGCAACGATATTGGCAAGGATGACAGCTATAATGCCGCCCGCTGAACCTCCCCCCACATCAAATTGCAATAACGATAGCGAGTAGACAAGGAACGCTATGTTTGTGCTCTCAGTCCCGGGGCCGCCATTGGTCGTGACCAGTATTTCCGCAAATATGGACAACAGGAATATGGTTTGGATCAGGATGACCACGGTGATAGCGCGCGACATATGCGGCAGGGTAATATAGAAAAATTTTGATAAGGTGCCGGCGCCGTCCATTTCTGCGGCTTCCATTTGATCCTGGTCCAGCGATTGCAACGCAGTGAGCAGGATAAGTGTCGCAAACGGCAACCAGGCCCATGCAACAATTAAAATAATTGAAAACAGCGGCGCATGCGCCAGAAAATCAAACGGCTGTGCCCCAAATACTTTGGCAATCCAGGCAAATAAACCGTTGACGGGATTCATGAACATGTTTTTCCACACCAGTGCAGACACGGTTGGCATCACAAAAAACGGTGCAATCACCAGGATACGTACTATGCCCTGCCCGAACATTGGCTGATCCAGTAACAGCGCCAGCAGAATCCCGCCGATCACGGTGATCAGCAATACACCCAGCACCAGGACCAGCGTGTTACTCAGGGCCGCAAAGAAAGACGGATCAGTCAGGAAATAGTAATAATTATCCAGACCCGTCCAGGTCTCGGTGCCGGGCGATAATAAATTATAGCGAAGTAGCGAAAAATAGATGGTCATACCAAGTGGGATAATCATCCAGGCGAGCAACAGTATCACAGAGGGTGATACCATTAATCGTGCGGTTCGACGAGTGTGGGTGGTTGCCATCTCTCTTCCTCCATGTTAATTGTGCTGACTTACCTCTATCATCAGCCAGCAGCTTAATATTAGTGTGCCAAACCCCGGGGCCAAACCCGAGGTGGCAAGACCCGTTTATTTAATATAGCCGGCTCTTTTCATTTCACGAGTAACCGTCGACTGCACACTGGCCAGGGCATCGTCTACCGAAGTGGTTCCGGCCAATGCCGCAGAAAACATTTGACCAACAGTCGTGCCGATACCCTGAAACTCCGGAATGGCTACAAACTGGACACCCACATAGGGAACAGGATCAACCGTTGGATTGGTCGGATCTGCATTTTGTATACTCTCTAGTGTCATTGCTGCAAAGGGTGCCTCGGCCATATAGGTTTCATTCTCGTAAAGCGATTTACGAGTGCCGGGCGGTACATTTTTCCAGCCTTCCTGGCTCGCCACCAGCTCAAGATATTCCTTTGAGGTAGCCCAGCCAACAAACTTTTGCGCAGCATCAGCCTTTTGCGAGCCTGCAGGCACTGCCAGCGACCATGCCCACAGCCAGTTGGCGCGCTTGCCAAGGCCTTTGTCAGGGGCCAGGGCGAAGCCGACTTTGTCCGCTACCGTTGAGTCATTTTCATTGGTGACAAACGATCCGGCAACTGTTGCGTCAATCCACATGCCGCATTTGCCGGTTTGAAAAAGTGCCAGGTTCTCGTTAAACCCGTTAGAGGATGCGCCCGGTGGGCCGGCATCATTCATTAAGCTAACATAGAAATCCAGCGTCTCCTTCCAGGCCGGTTGATCAAATTGCGGTATCCAGTTCTCATCAAACCAGCGGGCACCGAATGAATTGGACATGGTGGTTAGAAATGCCGTATTTTCACCCCAACCGGCTTTACCCCGCAGACAGATCCCGTAAATTTCATTGTCCTTGTCGGTCATCGCTCTTGCAGCTTCAGCAATAAAATCCCAGGTGGGTGCATCAGGCATCTCCAGTCCGGCCTTTTCCATCAGATCAGTTCGATACATGACCATCGAGCTTTCACCATAAAAGGGGGCCGCAAAGAGTTTACCGTCAACAGACAGGCCATCTCGAATTGCCGGCAGGATATCATCAACGTCATAATTTTCACCAAGATTATTTAATTCAAATAACCAGCCCTGATTGGCCCAGATGGGTACTTCGTAAGTGCCAATCGTCATGACATCATACTGCCCACCCTTGGTTGCAATATCCGTTGTTACTCGCTGCCTGAGAATATTCTCCTCAAGCGTTACCCAGTCAAGCTCGATATCGGGATTGGCGGCGGTGAACTCACCGCTTAATTTCTGCATCCTGATCATGTCGCCATTATTAACGGTAGCGATGGTTATTGTTTCAGCGGCAACTGATAGTGAATAAAGGGAGATTGAAACTGCGCTTAATAAAACGCCAGTAATTGTTTTCATTACGTCCTCCAGAATGAAATAATAATGTATTGTAGTGCTTTGCGATTGAGCAAATGCCAACGTATTGAGCAATTATTCAATATATTGATGCGAATTGTCAATAGTCATGTTAACATTTTTTAATCGTTCATACGTCCAGTATTGCTATTTTCATACTTTGATTTTTACCAAACGTTCTGCTGTTTTTTCATCGGTGAGCAGTGAATTAATTAATTTTCCATTCAACGCACCAAGAATAGCATTCACTTTGTTCAAGCCTGAAGCAATACCGTAAACTGGTTTTGTATTGTTTGAAATAACCGGACTGCTGGCCACATGTTCATTGGTGAGGCCATCAATGACTCGACCCTTTTTGTCATAGGTCCAGCCTACTATTTCGCCAATTGCACCGGCTTTCCTGAGCGCCAGCAATTCTTTTTTGGTAATAAACCCATCCACGTAGAGTGGCGCATCATCACCCATCTGACCGATACCGACAAAGGTTACATCTGCTCGTTTAGCCAGTTCTAAATTGTTGCGCACCGTCTTTTGGGACTGCAGTAAACGTCGCTCTTCAGACGTCGCAAAAATAACCGGCAGGGGCATGGGGTAATGCGGTGCATTTACGGTATCGGCGA
>JAHEKD010000418.1 GCA_024638545.1 Gammaproteobacteria bacterium | reverse complement strand
ATGAATGCGAACACACCCGAGATTGCAGCCTTTGGCAGCAGCCCGACTATAATGTTTTCGCATATTGGGATGACAAACATAAAAAGCATGCTTTTTGGCACCAGCATCGCACTCGTCGTTATCTCACTACTACTGATCATTGTTTTCCGCTCTGTCGAATATGGACTTCTCAGCATGATTCCTAATTTGCTGCCGGTCGCCACGGCCTTCGGCCTGTGGGGATTTTTTGTCGCAGAGATTGGCATGAGCCTGGCTTTTGTTACCGCGATGACGCTCGGCATCGTTGTCGATGACACCATACATTTTATGAGCAAATATTTACGCGCGATCAGGGAACAAAAACTCAGCGCAGAAGACGCGGTTCGATCAGCATTTTCAGGCGTGGGTATTGCACTATGGATCACCACCCTGGCGCTGGTCGCCGGTTTTTTTGTATTAGGTACTTCGTCATTCAAACTCAATGCAGATATGGGATTAATGACCTCTGTCACTATGGCACTGGCGCTGTTAATCGATTTTTTAATGTTACCACCATTGCTAATACGTCTATCAAAAAGAGGCGTATGGCGTATACGCACACCCATTCAAACAATTACGGATTAAAATGCCGATGAAGAAACTTTTATTCACCGCTGTAGCATTAGGATTCAGCGTCGTGGCGATAGCTGAAACCGACGAGGAAAAAGGAATGCGGATTGCCATTGAAGCGGATGCATTTGATAACGGATTCAACGATTTCACCGCAGACATGCTGATGACTCTAAGGAATAAAAAAGGCCAGGAAAGTTTGCGCAAACTCAAGGGTAAAACCCTCGAGGTCGCAGGCGATGGCGATAAAAGTCTGACCCTGTTTTTTGAGCCGGCTGATGTTAAGGGCACGGCTTCATTAACGTATTCACACGGGCTTAAACCAGACGACCAGTGGTTGTACTTACCTGCACTTAAACGTGTAAAACGAATAACGTCCAAAAATAAATCGGGGCCTTTTATGGGCAGTGAGTTTGCGTTTGAAGATCTTGGCTCTCAGGAAGTCGAGAAATACAGCTATACATATCTGCGTGATGAAGCTTGCGGAGAGTTTGAATGTTACGTTATTGAGCGTATTCCGGCTTATGAATATTCAGGTTATACACGTCAAATTGTCTGGATTGACAAACAGGCCTACCGACCCATGAAAACAGAATTCTATGATCGTAAAAACTCACTTCTAAAAACGTTGATATTTAAAGGCTACCGGCAGTATGCCGGCAGGCACTGGCGAGCGGACAATATGGAGATGCAGAATCATCAGACCGGCAAGTCTACAACACTTGACTGGACTAACTATGCCTTCAAAACCGGACTGACAGAAAATGATTTTGACAAGAACAGTTTGAAACGCCTGCGTTGATTATTTCTTTATATTCTTTAAAAGATCGCGTTCGGCATTGGAACAAGCATATGACTATAGCCTGCATATATGTATTCATTCTAAACGGAAACCCCGCCAACAGATTCACAAATGCTTTTAGAAGCATGATCAAATTATCGGGCATCAATGCGCTGTTCAAAATCCGCACGCCCTGCCTTACTGTATCAGGATTATCCTGCAAGATGAAAAACTGGCCGTTTAAATCAATTCATTACTTGATAAATAAATTACTAAAAAGAGTTGGCACAGGCGCGAAGTTGTGCAGCATCCTGTTAATTACACTATCTTCAACCATTTCAGATAATGCATATTGTGAATGGTCCGGGAACATCGCAACAGAAAGCCGATATTTTATTGATGAGGGTTTATTTGCCGGGCAGGATGACGATCTGACCGTTTCAATCAGTTTGCAACCTGAGTTCCGGCATCAATGGAAAAATGGCGATACCGGTTTCACTTTTGTCCCCTTTCTGCGAGTTGACGGCACCGATGATGAACGAAGTCATGCAGATATACGTGAGTTTTATTTTCTACAGGTTATGAATGACTTTGAGTTTCGAATTGGTATCAATAAAGTGTTCTGGGGAGTTTTGGAATTTCACCACCTGGTCGATATCATTAATCAGACCGATGCCGTAGAAAATATTGATGGGGAAGAAAAACTGGGTCAACCCATGCTGCACCTTGGCGTCAGTAAGGCGCACGGACTGTTCGAAGTCTTTTTACTGCCGTACTTCAGGGAACGCACATTCGCTGGTGAAAATGGACGTTTACGCCCCAGGCTGGTTGTCGACACAGACAGTGCCCGTTACCAAAGTTCAGACGAAGAGTACCATTTCGATTATGCACTCAGATGGTCGCATTATTATGGCAACTATGACATTGGCTTGTCCTGGTTTGATGGAACAACACGTCAACCAGAACTATTAATCTCAGAAGACAACATGTCTTTAATCCCATTTTACAATCAAATTGAACAAGCCGGTCTTGACCTGCAGTTCACCGGTGAACAGTGGATCTGGAAAGTGGAAAGCATACGTCGGCATACCATCTATGATTCCATTTGGGCAGCAGGAGCGGGATTTGAATATACCTTTATTGGTGTCAATGAAAGTGATGCAGATGTCGGTGTTTTAATGGAATACCACTATGACCAGCGTAATGCTGATGAGGCAGTATTTCAAAATGATCTGTTTGTGGGCACACGTTTGGTATTCAATGACGTACAAAGCACTGAAATTTTGGCCGGGCTTGGGCTCGATCTTGATGACCAGAGCCGTTCGGCCAGAATAGAAGCAGGTCGCAGATTAGGAGACAATATAAAACTCAATTTCGAGTTCCAATTTTTCAGTCAGATAGACGATGAAAATCTGCTTTTTGACCTTCGCAACGACAGCTATCTGCAACTTGAACTGGTTTGGTATTTCTAAATTTACACACTGTTGGTGCACAAATTCCGCGCTGTTTGACATCTACAGATGTATCAGGCCCAGGCCGGATCGCTTAAAAAACCTGACCAAACAGGACCCACAAACTAAGCATATAAAAGACGATACAAAGCAACGGAACTATCAGCGTTTTGTACATAAGATACCCCTTAATATAAATATCATGACTTCAGTATTACTAACCGCACAGGCATTTAAAATCCTGAAATACATGTAGTCTACTTAAATCACCTCCTACGACTAAAAGTATACATACAGGCGCCGCTTTCAAATGTAAAAATTTGTGTTTTAATTACGTTGCCAGGGAAACGCTATAAATAATGTTCCGAATTTAAAATAATAAAAGCTAAAGGTTAAGCAATTGATAAAACTAATAAAAATTAACACGGGAATTTTTCTTTTTATCACCTCTGTGATGGGACTGCTTTTTTGTTACGGATTAATTCATCCTAAAATACGCAATCGTTCAAGGACACGACTGGCTCGGTTTAGCTCAATCGTATTAATCTCATCGCTGCTAATCTTAATTTAACGGGATTTTGAGGTACAAAAGTTTAATTTGACTGCTTTTGCAGGTTCTCTGGTGCAAAAAGATTTTCATAGCCACTGGTAC